>NZ_JBPJSJ010000016.1:0-70259 GCF_051225675.1 Natrinema sp. CGMCC1.2065
CGCACCGAGGACCCCCACCGCGCCGGCGGCGGCAGCGAGCCCGCGGGCGAGCGTCCCCGACAGCGGCGGCGCGGTCTCGTCACCGGTCGCGGCGACGTAGTAGCCGACGTACCCGGGCAAGAGCGCGTACGCACACGGTGAAAAGAACGTGGCCATGCCGGCACCGAGGGCGAACACCACGGTGCCGAGGAGTTCGCCACTCGCCATGTCACCCACCTCCGGCAGCGTCGATCGCCGATCGGATCTCGTCGGCCGATTTGCGCCCACGACCGGACCACGTGACCGTGTTCGATTCGTCCAGCACGAACGCGTACGGAACGCCCGAGGCGTCGAGGGCCTCCGTCAGTTCGAGATCGGTATCGAGTGCGACGGGCCAATCGCCGTCGTGATCGCGCCACCAGGTCGCGATGTCGTCTCGAGTGACGGTGTTCCCGACGGGTTCGCTCGTCGCGGAGACGAACTGGACCTCGTCGTCGACCGTCCCGTGGACCGCCGCGAGCGGCTCCATCTGGCTCTCACAGACGCCACACCAGGTGGCGAACAGTTCGACGAACGTCACGCGGCCGCGTTCGGGAACGCTGGCGGTGCCCGCGGTACTTCCGGGCGCGTCGATCGTCTCGAGTTCGATCGGCTCGACGGCGTCGCCGCTCTCGAGGGGGTTCCATCCGCCGACCGCGAGCGCGCCGCCGCCGAGGGCGGCGAGTCCGGTGACTCCCACGAGGACCTCGCGACGGCGCATCGGTCACCACCCCTCCACGACGGTCCGTGCGTCCTCGACGATATCGTTGCCGTCGGGCGAGCCGCCCGTGTAGGCCCGCTCGACGACGCCGTCCTTGTTCACGAGCAGGATCAGGGACGTGTGGACGAACTGTCGGTCGTGATTCATGTCATCGTGATCCGTCTCGTCGTCCCCGCCGTCGGACGACTCGTCGCCCTGCTCGAACGCGACGCCGAACGTGTCCTGAACGACGGCCTTCGCGTCGTCGGGCGTGTCCGGCCGGAGGAAATACCAGTTCCCAGCGTCGAAGTCGACGCCGTAGTCCTTGCCGTAGGCCTCGAGGACGTCCGCCGTGTCGTATTCCGGATCGAACGTCGTCGGGAGGAACGCGATCTCGTCCGCGTAGTCGCGATCGGTCGCATCGGCCTGCACTCGCCGCAGGGCGGCGGTCAGTCCCGTACAGACAGTCGTACAGCTGGTGTATATGAACGTCAGCATCAGGTGACGGTCGCCGGTGAACGCCGTGGTCGTGATCGAGCGCTCGTGGAGCGGTGCCGGGACCGTGGCTTCGGGAATTTCCTCCCCGTAAATCGGGTGCGGAAGCCCCGCTTCCTTGATCCGCTCGTGGTTTTCGGGCGCTGACAGGACGGGCCTGTCGCCGTCGCTGTCGGCGCCGTTCCGGGACAAACACCCCGCGACGGACGCGCCGAGGGCCGTCGCGCCCACTGTCTGCAGTACCGTTCGTCGATCGAGAGTCGGATCTGGGCGGTTCATGATAGTTGCTCCTTGCGGCTATCGGTGGTAAAGCGCTGTTCGGATTCCCGACCCGATAGAAATGCGCGAACATGTTCGCCAGGGGCCCACCGAGCGGCGCGTCCGACGGACGGCTCGAGGCGTGCCGGCCGACCCGAGACACCGTCGTTCATGCCTCCTCGAGTACGGGACGGGTTTTCTCGTTGAACAGTTCGATCGCGTTGACGACCTGTAACGGGAGTTCCGGCTGGGGGTCGGCCATCGCAGGCTCGTCGGCGGGGTCGGGCCAGCCGACGACGATGCGGCCCACGTTCCCGGCGACTTCGTGTGAGGTACAGACCTGCTGCGTGTCGACGTAATCGTAGACGCCCTCGGTATCGAAGGTGTGTTCGTACTCGGAGCCGACCCCGGTCAGTCGGTCGCTCCCCCACGGTTCGACGCTGCCGGGAGTTCGGTGAGGCCCATGGCTATCCTCGTGGTAGCCGGTGACGTCGTGGCGACCGGTCTCGACGAGCCACTCGACGGTCCCGCCGGGAACGACGTGGATGATCTGCGGGTCGAACTCGGGATACGGCCGGGAGTTCGCCGTGATCGTGACTGCCTCGGCAGGGGTGCCGAGTTCCCCGGCGTTTTCGGGCGGCTGCTCGTCATCAGACTGCTCGTCGCCTTCGGCGAGACAGCCCGCCAACACGAGGCCGACTGTACAGGCGGTCGATCGAAGGACGGTACGGCGTGAGAGGTGTGTCATGGGTCTATGATGCGGTGTGGCGATCGATCGAACTGGTCTCGAGTCGTTGCCCTCACGCTCGTCTAGCTGGGCTAGCCGGTTCAACCGGTACGACAGTTCTCGGGCGGTAAGAGGAGGGGCGTACATGTTCAGACGGTCAATAAAAAGAGGCCGTTCGTCGCGGCGGGACTCGGCATCGGGCGTTCGTTCGACCGTCGGCGACGCCCCGTCGAGGGCGACGCCGGTCAGCCCGCGACGACGAGCGTCTCGAGGACGATCGCCAGCAGGATCGCCCCGAGGTAGTAGTTCGAGACGTAAAACGACCGCAACGCGACCTCGTCGGTCGGCTGCCGGAACTGGCGGACCACCGACCGCAGGAAGACGGCGCCGAGGGCGACTGATGTGATGCCGTAGACCCAGCCTAAGCCAGCCACCCAGCCCAGGCCGCTGGCGGCCAGCAACGTTGCGCCGAGGTAGAACGCGATGTGGCGACGCGCCGCCGCGACGCCTTCCGCGACCGGGTACATGGGAAAGCCCCCACGCGCGTAGTCGTCGCGGTACGCGATGGCGAGACTGTAGAAGTGGGCGGGCGTCCACAGGAAGATCACCGCCGCGAGGGCGACGGCGGGGAGCCCGACGCGCCCGGTGACGGCGACCCAGCCGATGACTGCGGGCAACGCCCCTGCACCGCCGCCCAACACCGTGTTCCAGGCCGTGTTCGGCTTCAGCACGACGGTATAGAGGACGGCGTAGTACCCGATCGCAGCGAGGGTAAACACCGCTGCGAGCGCGTTGACCCACGTCAGGAGAACGGCCATCGACACGGCCGTGAGCCCGACCCCGAACGCCACGGCGTTGCGCGCCGGCACGAGGTCGTGGACGAGCGGCCGATCCGACGTTCGATTCATCCGCCGATCCCGGTCGCGCTCGTAGACGTGATTGAAGGTTCCGCTCGCTCCGATCGCGAGGACGCCGCCGGCAAGCGTCGCAAGCGCCGTCGACGGCTCGAGCGCCGCGCCGGAAAGCGTCGCCAGTCCCATCCCCGCCAGCGCGACCAGACAGAGCAGCCACATCAGTCGCGGTTTGGTCAGGGTCAGATACGCGCCGATCGTCCGTTTGAGCCGGGCGCTCCGGCCGGTCGGCTGCGGGGCCGTCGCCGGGTCTCCGCCCGCGTCATCGCCGCTGGTCGGCGACTCGGGCGTCGGCGTCAACCGGTCCGTCTCCTCCTCGAGCGTGCCGTCATCGAGGGTGAACACGAGCGCGACGAGGAGACAGGCGAAGATGGCCATCGCGAGCGCGAGGTGGACGGGGCCGGCAACCGACGGCCCACCGACGGCGATGGTCGCACCGAGGAGGACCTGAACGGGAAAGAGTACGAGCGCACAACCGATGAGGGCGGCCACACGGCGGTTGACCTCGACCCGGCGGGCGGCGAGCCCGGACGCGAGGACGAGGCAGCCGGCCACGAGCGCCGCCACGCGATGGCCCCAGTAGAGGAGAGTGTCGCCGGTGGCCGAGCCGATGATCGGATCGGTCGAACAGGTCGGCCACGCGCTGCAGGCGGCCGCACTATCGGTCGTCGAGACGGCGGTCCCGAGCGCCACGAGGACGTACGCCGCGATCACCGTCGCTGTCAGTAGGTCCGCGAACCGTCGTTGACTGTGTTCCGTTGTCATCCGTGGGTACACTCCCAGCCGTTATCGTCCCCGTTTCCGCGATCCCGCGACCGGTCAGTCGCCCGATCCGTCGGTCGCCCGGCGGCCTTAGACACGCCAGATGACCGTCACGACGTCGTCGTCGCGTTCGACCGTCTCGTAGCTGTAGCCGCGGTCGTCCAGTTTCGGGAAGAGGAACTGGGGAACGCGATCGTTTCGCTGGACGAGAACCGTCTCGTCGGGCAGTTCGACGAGCGTCTCGAGCGTCCGCTGGAGCGGCTCCGGCGGCCCGGCCGATCGGACATCGATCGTCTCCGTTTGTCGGTCGTCCGGTGCGTCGGTTCGGTCGACGATCGAGGCTGGCGATTGCATAGGTGTCGGTTCGAGCCGGTATCGGCTATCTCTGCTCCCGTACGTGTTCGGTCACCGGCCGGCTCGATCAGGCCTCTACTTTCGGGAACGTCGCGACGAACTCGTCGGGTGCGACCTGTTCGACCTCGTAGCCGTCGGCGTCGAAGCTCTCGACCTCGGCCTCGAACTCGTAGAACAACGGCTTGGGCTCGTGATCGTTGACGATCGTCAGCGCCTCGCCCGGCTCGAGGGCCTCGAACTCGTCGTGGATGGTCGGATGGCGGTTCACCGGCGGGATGTCCCTGACGTCGAGTCGCGTCATGCAATCCGTACTCGGATCGAGTCCCGCATCGGCATTTGCACGAATATGTTCGGTACCGGTTCGGAGGCGGACCCGCGGGGCCTACGCATGCTCGATGAGGACGTGCCAGACACCGCCCTCCCGTTCCCGACTCTCGTGGGTGAACCCGCGATCGTCGAGGACCTCGTAGAGCGGCTTCGGCTCGAACGGGGCGATCAGCCGGAGCCGTTGGTCGGTCTCCAGTTCCTCGAGGGCGGCCATGATGTCGTCGAACGGCGGTCCATCGATCTCGCGGACGTCGAGCGTTCGTTCGGTGGATTCGGTCGCCATCGGTTACACGTTCCGGCCGCGGACCGATGGTCGTTCGTCCGAACGTGTTCGAGCAGGACGAACTTCCCAGTCGGTAGGAAATGGGCGAACATATTCGTAACTACCGGGATATAGATTCGAACGGAACACGTTCGTATGGCCCAAGCAACACTCAGTCTCACGATGCCCGAGGAGGTCTGGATCCAACAGATATCGACGGATTACCCCGAATCGACCTTCCGGGTGCTGGCCGCCGTCCCCGGCTCCGAGTCCGGGTTCGCTCTCGTCCGGATCGCCGGCTCGTCGGTGCCGGAGGTGATCGAGGACATGAACGATCACCCCCAGCTCACCGAACTCACGCTGGCCCAGTGGAGCGACAACGAGGCGACGGTCCACTTCGAGACGACGGCCCCGTTGCTGCTGTTTTCCTCTCGAGAGTCGGGGATGCCCATCGAGCTACCGGTCGAGATCCAGGACGGCGAGGCGAAAATCGAAGTGACCGGTTCCCGCGAACGCCTCGCCGAACTCGCCGAACAGCTCGAACACTTCGGGCTCCAGTACCGGATCGAACACGTCCGCGAACGACTCCACGAGAGCCAACTGCTCTCCGAGCGCCAACTCGAGGTCGTCGTCGCCGCGGTCGACGAGGGTTACTACGACACCCCGCGGCGCTGCTCGCTGACCGATCTGGCGGATCACTTGGACATCGCCAAGTCGACCTGCAGCGAGACGCTCCATCGGGCCGAGGAGGCGATCGTCAAGCGGTTCGTCGAGGACCTCCCGGGACTCGACGACGAGGAGGAACTCGAAGAGCAACTCGCGACCAGCTAAGTCGGATCGTCTATTCGTTATATGTCTGTGCGCGCGATCCGAGTCTCCGATGCTCGGGCCAGCCGTCAGTATAGCACCCCTCACTTATAATCACGAACATAGTCGCATTGATTCTCAGCCGTTGGAAATCGGCTCGATGCTTCATCCGAGTAGGGTTGTGAGTCCCGGAGTGAGGATCCACAAATGAACGATTTGAAGTGCATGCCGTCGAGTAGCCCCGGCATGACACCAGTGTCATATACAGAGGTGTTCTGATCTAATGAGTACGGACGACGAATCATTCCACCCACTCGGTGAGGAGTGGGAAGACGAACTCGAGTCGATGCTCGACGATACCGAGTACGACAGCGAACTCGGTATGAAGATGGCCCAGGACGCGATGCGGGTCACCGAGGGCGAACTCTCCGAGGCCGAATTCCACGACCGCTACCACGAGGAGGTCATGGAGGAGTTCGGCGAGGACGAGCGCCCGACCAAGGAAGCCTACGAGGCGGCCCAGGAGGAGGCGAAAGGAACCGCCTCCAGAATGCTCGACAAGTTCGACGGCGACGGCGACGAGACCCGTCGTGAAACCATGAAGAAGATGGGGGTCGGTGCTGCGGCCGTCGGGATGGGCGCGTTCGGTACCGTCGCGGACGGCCCCGAACAGAGCCTCGCGGCGGAGAAGGGGCCCCGACAGGAGACCACCGAGGAGAGCGACACCCAGTGGGGGATGACGATCGACCTCGAGCGCTGTGACGGCTGTCTCTCCTGTATGACCGCCTGTTCCCAGGAGAACGACCTCGACCAGGGGGTCAACTGGATGTACGTGATGGCCTGGGAGGACGAGAACCATCACGGTGCCAGCGAGAGCGGCAATACCGACGTCAATAGCGACTTCAACCGACTCAGCGACTTCAACATGCTCGTGCGGCCGTGCCAGCACTGTACGGACGCTCCCTGTGAAAAGGTCTGTCCGACCACGGCCCGTCACACCCGCGACAAGGACGGCCTCGTCCTGACCGACTACGACGTCTGTATCGGCTGTCGGTACTGTCAGGTCGCCTGTCCCTACGGCGTCAACTACTTCCAGTGGGACGACCCCGACGTCGCCTACGAGGACATTGACGGGTTCGAGGACCCCGAGGATCCCGACGAGATCACCCACGCCAAGTACGAACACGGCGAGCGCTGGGTCGACAGCCGAGCGCCCCGTGGTGTGATGAGCAAGTGTACGATGTGTCCGTCCATGCAGGACGGCAAACAGGGAGAGGAGAAGGTCGGAACGACCGCCTGCGAAACGGCCTGTCCGCCGAACGCGATCCAGTTCGGGAACGTCAAGGACGAGGCCAGCGATCCCTCCCAGCACCGCGAGTACCCGACCAAGAGCCGCGCGGTGATCAACCTCAACACCGACATCCCGTCGGCCGACGTGGTCGACAGCAACGTCAGCGACGGCGACAGCCTCGAGGCCGCCATCGAGGCGATCGACAGCACCGAAGACGCGGACCTCGACGCGGACATGGTCGCGATCGCGAAGGCGATCGAAATCCGCAGCCGGGAGAGCGAGACCGAGCCCGGTGACGGGGAGAACAACAGCATCCTCGAGAAGCAACAGACGGTCCTCGAGTTCGTCACCGCGCTCGAGGAGTACGTCGACCTCGAGAGCGAGGAGAGCCTCGCGACGCTGGATCTGGACATGACCGACTCCCTCGAAGACTCCGCTCAGATCCGGCTCGAGCAGTACGCCGGCGACCCGAGTTCGTTCCAGCTGCTCGAGGACGTCGGGACGAACCCGAACGTCACCTACCTCGGGACCCAGCCCGGACCGGAGGCCCACCAGGTCGAGGGGCCGACCAAGTACGAGGACGTCGACCTGCTCGACAAGCGCCAGGAGTACCTTGACAAGGAGACGGTCGGACACGTCGACGGGGTGTCCCTATGAGTACGAAGGAGCCGACCGAAGCGGACATTCTCCGCCCGATCAACACGTTCACGAAGAAGTACATCATCCTGTACGGGGCCGCTGCACTGGGCCTCGTCGCCTTCCTGATCGCGTGGGCCTACCAGCTCCAGAAGGGGCTGATCGTTACCGGCCTCGGCGACTGGGGGAGCGGCGGTGGCTCGACGTGGGGCCTGTACATCGGCGCGTTCATCTGGTGGGTCGGTGTCGCACACGGCGGCATTATCCTCTCAGCTGCCGTCCGACTGCTCGGCATGGACCGCTATATGCCGATCGCCCGACTCGCGGAGATGACGACGATCGGGGGCCTCTCGGCCGCCGGCTTCTACATTCTGGTCCACATGGGTCGTCCGGACCGGATGGTCACGAGCGTCATCGGTCACTACCACATCACGGTCAACAACTCGCCGCTAGTGTGGGACGTGACGGTCATTACGGCCTACTTCGTGCTGTCGGCGACCTACCTCGGACTGACGCTTCGCTACGACATCAGCCGACTGCGCGATGATCTGCCGGACATGTTCGAGCCGGTCTACAAGATCATGACGATCGGCTACTCCGAGAAGGAAGACGAAGTCATCGACCGGATGGTCTGGTGGCTCGCGGCGGCGGTCATCATCATGGCCCCGCTCCTGCTCCACGGCGGCGTCATCCCGTGGCTGTTCGCACTGCTCCCGGCGATGCCCGCCTGGAGCGGTGGGATTCAGGGGCCGATGTTCCTCGCCATCGCACTGATGTCGGCGATCAGCGGCGTGATGATCATCTCCTATGCGTTCCGTCGTGCCTACGACTGGGACCACATCATCACCGACGACATCTTCCGCGGGCTGCTCCTGTGGCTCGGCTTCTTCACCCTGCTGTTCCTCTGGTTCCAGCTGCAGGCCAACATCAACGGCGTCTTCCTCGGGCCGACCAACAGCGCGGTCGCGGCCGAAGCGAAGATGGCCCACCCGCTGTATCAGATGGCGATGGCGATGGCCTTCCTCACGCTGGTCTATATCTTCCTGCAGGCGATTCGCCCGTCGCTGTTCAGTAAGAAACGGGCGCTGGTCGCCAGCTGTGCGATCCTCACTGCGACGCTGACCGAAAAGATCCTGTTCGTCGTCGAGGGGTTCCTGCACCCCACGTTCGACATCTACGCCAACACGCCCGGGACCTACTTCCCGAGCGCGATCGAATGGCTCTCGCTCGTCGGAACGGCCGGATTGGTTGCACTTTTATTCCTCAACCTCTCGAAGCTCGTTCCCGTGGTCGAACTCCACGCGGTCGAACACATGCGCGGCGACCACGAACACAGTGACGACGCGACCGAACCGGAGGTGGAAGCATGAGTTCAGCACTGGCACTCTCGTCGACGCTGCTGTACCACGGCTACGACGGGACCAGCGGCTTCACCGGCTTCGCCAACGAAGGGACGTGGGTGATCTTCGCGATCATCCTGGTTCCGGTCTACATCATGCTCGCAGCGTGGTTCCTCGGTGAACCCCGCGACACGAAGTCCGGGCTGATGGGCGTTGGCTATCTCGTCGGTCTGACGACGTCGATGTGGGTCGGGATGTTCATCCTGACCGTGCTGATCGGCGTCGTGTTCTACGGTGGCCCGCCGGAGCCGATCAGCAGCGTCGGCCCGCCGTAACCGAGTCGTATCGCGTTCGAACGTCCGTTCCGCTTTTCACATTTTTCTCGTGTCCGCATCCCGATAGCAACGGCTTCGATGGCCGAACCATCACACGTATCCCGTTCGATCCCCTTCATTCGTATCACACAGCCACTATGAGCATCACCGAACACGAACTCGAAATCAAACTCGAGGGGGTCGAGGACCCCGACATCGGCGAGGACATCGTCTCGCTGGGGCTGGTCAACGACGTCCGGATCGACGACGAGACCGCCCGGATCTCGCTGGCCCTCAACGCGCCGTATGCGCCCTCGGAACTGGAACTTGGCAACCGAGTCCGTGCCGTCATCGAAGACGCCGGCCTCGAGCCCGACCTGCGGGCACACGTCGACGAGGAACACGGCTTCGATCAGGAGGTCCTCCCGCGGGTTCGCAACGTCATCGCCGTCTCCTCGGGGAAAGGCGGCGTCGGCAAGACGACGGTCGCGGCCAACCTCGCGGCCGGCCTCCAGAAACGCGGCGCGATGGTCGGGCTACTCGACGCCGACATCCACGGCCCGAACGTCCCCCAGATCCTGCCGGTCGAGAGCGACCCCGGCGTCACGCCCAACGAGGAGATCGTGCCGCCGCGGTCCGACGGCGTCCGCGTCATCAGCATGGGGATGATGATGGAAGACGAGGACGACCCCGCAATCTTGCGCGGCCCGATGGTCAACAAGTTCATGATGAAGTTCCTCGAGGGCGTCGAGTGGGGCCGACTCGACTACCTCATCGTCGACCTGCCACCGGGGACCGGCGACGCGACGCTGAACCTGCTGCAGTCGATGCCAGTGACCGGGTCGGTCGTCGTCACGACGCCCCAGGAGATGGCCCTGGACGACACCCGCAAGGGGATCCAGATGTTCAACAAACACGACACGCCGGTACTGGGCGTCGTCGAGAACATGAGTTCGTTCGTCTGTCCGTCCTGTGGCGACCAGCACGGGCTGTTCGGGACCGGCGGGGCCGACACCATCGTCGACAAGTACGACGTGCCGTTGCTGGGTCGGATCCCGATCCACCCCGACTTCGGGGCCGACGGCAGCGAAGGGGCCCTCGTCAAGGACGACGACAGCGAGGTCCAGGACTCCCTCGAGGACGTCGTCGGCGAGATCGCCGACCGGATCGGCGAGCAGAACCGCCGCAAAGTCTCGGAGAACGTCTCCCACGAACCGACGAACAAGCTGCCGACCGAGACGGAAGACTGAGCGGACCTCATCTGTCGGGTGGTTTCGGTTCCTTCTTTCTCGCCCGCACCAAACCGTCACATGGCGCCCGATCGCGACCGAATTCCCACTAGCGTCTGCGAAAGCGAGTCCGCTCGCGGAAACCCCTCAAGAATTACATACTTTTTAGTAAGGAGAGGGGAATTTGACCGTATGAATCGGCGGCGATATCTCGCTGCTGTCGGGGCAGCAGCGCTCGCAGGATGCAGTGACGACACGGGTGAGGGGGGCGGTGATCCTGAAACCGAGAGCGATCAGACCGGCAGTGCGGACGGAACAGACGATGGGTCCGGTACACCACGGTTGGAGGTCGTCGACCTCGAGGCCCCGGAGCGATTGGCGATAGACACGCCCGTTCCCGTTCGAGTCGTCGTCAGAAATACTGGTGACCGCGCCGGCGAAACGGAACTCGACGTGACCGCCGGTGATCGACAGCGGTCGGAATCGGTCGCCGCCGACTCGGGCGAGACCACGACGGTCGAGATGGAGTTCGATGCGTTCGCTGCTGCGCGAACAGTAACGGTCGAAGCGACTGGCAGCGACGGCACCGACCCTCGAACGGCTGACCTCGAGATCGTCGAGCCAGAGCTATCGATTCGATACGATCTGGAGTCGACGCAGGTCGTCGGCGAGGACGAACGGGTTTCGATCACCGTCGAAAACCAGACAGCGGTCGATATCGAGACGGATATCTCGTTCGAGTTGGGTGCAATATCACGAACCGAGTCGGTCGGTCTCGATGCTAACGGGCAGGAAACGGTCGAGTTCTCGTATACGGTTCCCGACGGCCGCGGCACCACGACCGCCGAGATAACCGGATCGATCGACGGAACGGTTCGGACAGCGGACATCGAACTGATCGGCTTCTCCGATATGCTTCGAGTCAGTACTCGCGGCGAGCCGATCCGATACGATTGTAACTCCAGCTATAATTACGCGAGCGAATTCACCTGGGAACTCGAGGTCACGACCGTCGACGATGTCGATTTCACCGACCGGGAGGAACTCGAAGTCGGACTCGCTTTCTTCGACGGGCGGGGCCGATATCTGGGCGGTGCGACCGTCAGTGGCCCCGCTCCGCGAAGCGATAGCACGGCGATCTGGGAACTCGGTGCAACCGATTTCGTCGATAAAGAGCGCCACGGATACCCCGCCTGTACCTACGTCGATCGCATCCTCGACGCCGTCGACGGTAACGGATCGATCGTCGTCACTGACGAACCCGGAACGACGGAAACCGTCGAACTGTCGACTCCGACCGACGCGATCCGTGTCACTGATTCATTCGATCCGGTTCGACACGACTGTAATGACAGTTACAATTACGTCGGTGAATTCACCTGGGAACTCGAGGTGACGGGGACCGACGAGACGAGCCACACCGATCGGCCGGCCACCGAAGCGGAAGTCGAATTCTTCGACGGGCGGGGCCGATATCTCGGTGGGGCAATCGTTAACGGTCCGCTCCCGAGGGCTGGCGAGACGACGATTTGGGAAATCAGCGAGACCGACTTTCACAACGAAGAACGTCACGGCAACGTCGCCTGCACTCACGTCGATCGCATCCTCGATGCCGCCGACGGGGATGGTTCGATCGACGTCACGGACGACCGAAGAGCCGAAGAGCGCATCACGCTCTCCGAGCCGGCAGACGTCGTCCGTGTCACCACCTCGCGCGATCCCGTTCGATACGACTGTAACGATAGTTACAATTATGTCAGTGAATTCACGTGGGCGATAACCGTCACCACCGTCGGCGACACAGACTACACCCGCCGACCGGAGACCGAACTCGAACTCGCGTTCGTCGACCGAGAGGGAACGTACCTGGGCGGTGCGACCGTGAGAGGTCCCCTTCCCAAGCCCGGTGAAACGACCGTCTGGGAGATCGGCCTGACCGACTTCCACGACGAGGAGCGCCACGGGAACCCGGCCTGTACCTACGTCGACCGCATTCTCGAGGCGATGAACGACGGCGGCTCTCTCACCGTCGCCTGAGTGTGGCTGCGAGACGGAACGACTTCGATCGGGAAACGGACGCGTTCGCCTTCCCGGCGCCCCGGTATTATATTGCGAGCCAACGAACCGTCCCACATGCTCGATAGCTACGCCGAATCGATCGCCGACCTCGAGCCGGCCGACGGCGAGGTCGAGACCGCGGAACTGGCCGTCAGCGACGACGTCCTCGTGAAAGCCTTTGCCCTCGGCCCGGGGGCGGAACTCGAGGCCCACGACCACCCCGACAGCACGAACGTCTTTCACGTCCTCGAGGGGACGGTAACCGTCGTGCAGGACGACGAAAGCGAGGCGATCGAGGCGCCCGGCGTCGTCCACCACGAGCGCGGCGTCGTCCACGGGGCGAGCAACGAGACCGACGAGACGGTGATCTTCACCGCGAGCCTCTGTCCGCTGCCGTCTTAAATCTCAGTCGCGTTCGGTCGGCCCGTCCGAACACAGCGCGGCGACGTACTTGTCGACGTGGTCGTCGATCCGGCGCTTGTAGCCGGCCTGTCGGGCGAGGCGGTCGAGTTCGCGGGCGACGAGGCTGCCGTACTGGACCGCTTTCTTGTCCCGCTGGGCGACTTCGGCTGGGAGATAGTCGGCCGCGACGCGGCGGAAGCCGCGCTTCCGTTCCTCGGCGTCGGCCAGTAGCTCGTCGGGGAGCCGAAGCGCGGCCTCGATCACGGCGTCGTGGAGAAGCGGCGCGACGGGCTCGAGCCCCGTCGCTTCGATCGTCAACACGTCCCGCGGGAGCTGGTCGGGGAGGCTCCGGATCCCCTCCCGGACGGCCCCCCGAACCGTCTCGGCCGCGACCCGGTGGTCGAGTCGGACGACCTTCTCGTAGCCGCCGAACAGTTCGTCCGCGCCCTGCCCGACCGCGAGCGCGTCGAACCCGTCGGCGGCGACGCGTTCGCCGACCAGGTACAGCGGCAGGGCGATCTGGACGTCCATCGCGTTCGTCCGGCCGGTCGCTCGCACGACCTCCGGCACCGCCCGCTCGAGGTCCGCGGGCTCGAGGTCGACGACCGTCAGCTCGCGGCCCATCGCGTCGGCGGCCGTCCGCGCGGCTTCGACGTCGTGGCTGTCGGGGAAGCCGACGACGTACAGCGGTGCGTCGAGCAGTTCGGCGACCAGCGCCGAGTCGACACCGCCGGAGAAGGCGACCGCGATATCGCGGTCGGTCCCCAGCGCGGCGTCGGCCGCCGTCTCGATCGCCTGCTCGAGGGACGTGAGGGCGCGCTCGGGGGCGCGTGGCTCGGGATCGGGAAGGGACCAGTGCGATTCCGGCTGAGGAAGCGGCTCGTCAGCGGCTGCGGCCGCGCCGGCCGGGAAGAGGACGGGGTCCTCGAGCGGGGCCGGCTCGAACGCCCACGCCCGCCCCTCGTCCGCGGAGTCGTCGGCGTCGACGAACAGCGGCTCCCGGCCGAGGATATCGCGGACGAGGCGGCCGTCGACACGCCCGGCGAACCCGGTGCTACCGGGCAGCGGATCGGCCCGCTCGATGGCGTCGCGGACGGTCGCCGGGTCGCCGCGCAATTCGTCGGTCATCGGAGGATACTCAGAACGCGGCTCAGTCGTCGCGTGACCCCGCCGGCGAACTGCTGGACGCTGATCCGCCACGGCGTTCGCTTCCCCTCGACGGTCGTCCGGCCGTCGGCGATGGCCGCGAGGATCGCATCGGCCGAGCGCTCGTCGGCGTCGACTCGGGTGACCGCCTGCCCGACCATCTCGCTGATGTGGGCGTCGCTGCCGGCGGTCATCGGTAGCTCCCGCGACCGGGCGTAGCGCTCGGCCTGTCGGTTCGCGCGGCCGGTAAACAGCCGCGAGTTGTAGACCTCGATCGCGTCGCCCAGCGCGAGCTGGTCCCGGGAAATACGGGCCATAACGCCGTGGCGGGCCTCCTGAAACGGATGCGGGATCACCGCGAGCCCACCCTGGTCGTGGATCGCCTCGAGCGTCGACTCGAAGGAGAGTCCCGGCGGGACCGCCTCCTCGAGTCCCAGCCCCAGTACGTGGCCGGCCTTGCTCGAGATTTCCATGCCCGGAACCCCGACCAGTCCGTACTCGGGGGCCAGTTCGGCGGCCTCGAGGCTCGCGTCGATCTCGTCGTGGTCCGTCACGGCGATCGCGTCTAGCCCGACGGCCTCGGCCTGCTCCAAGATGAGTTCGACCGGGTCGCGACCGTCGTAGGACAGCGACGAGTGCGTGTGGAGTTCGACCGACAGCACGAGCGTACGTTTAGGCGGCCTGATCAAAAACGACTCGGTCCGTCGGTTGCGATCGTCGAATCCGATCGCCGATATCCATGAACGTGCATATGGAAACCCATTTACCGGCCGACTTTCACCACCTAGGTGAATGAGTCTTGCCGATTCGGACCGCGAACTCGTCGTTTCCGAGCTGGGGCGGGAACCGACTCGAGCGGAGGCGGCGCTGTTCGAGAACCTCTGGAGCGAACACTGTGCGTACCGCTCCTCGCGACCGCTGCTGTCGGCCTTCGACAGCGAGGGTGCGCAGGTCGTCGTCGGGCCGGGCGACGACGCGGCGGTCGTCGCGCTCCCCGGCGAGGAGGGCGAGGACGCGACGTACATCACGATGGGGATCGAGAGCCACAACCACCCCTCCTACGTGGACCCGTTCGACGGCGCGGCGACCGGCGTCGGCGGCATCGTCCGGGATACGCTCTCGATGGGGGCCTACCCCATCGCACTGGCCGACTCGCTGTACTTCGGCGAGTTCGGCGACGACCACTCGAAGTACCTCTTCGAGGGCGTCGTCGAGGGGATCAGCCACTACGGAAACTGTATCGGCGTCCCCACCGTCGCCGGCAGCGTCGACTTCCATCCCGATTACGAGGGCAACCCGCTGGTCAACGTCGCCTGCGTCGGCCTGACGAACGAGGATCGGCTGGTCACTGCCGAAGCACAGGAACCGGGCAACAAGCTCGTCCTCGTCGGCAACGCCACCGGCCGCGACGGCCTCGGCGGCGCGAGCTTCGCCAGCGAGGACCTGGCGGAGGACGCCGAAACCGAAGACCGGCCCGCGGTTCAGGTCGGCGACCCCTACGCGGAGAAGCTGCTGATCGAGGCCAACGAGGCGCTCGTCGACGAGAACCTGATCGAGTCCGCTCGCGACCTCGGTGCCGCCGGTCTCGGCGGGGCCTCGAGCGAGATGGTCGCCAAGGCCGACCTCGGCGCGCGGATCGAACTCGAGCGAGTTCACCAGCGCGAGCCGAACATGAACGCCCTGGAGATCCTGCTCGCCGAATCGCAGGAGCGGATGTGTTACGAGGTCGAGCCCGAGAACGTCGACCGGGTGCGCGAGATCGCCGAGCGGTTCGATCTGGGCTGTTCGGTCATCGGCGAGGTCACCGACGGTAACTACACCTGCACGTTCGACGGGGAGACGGTCGTCGACGTCGACGCCTACTTCCTCGGCGAGGGCGCGCCGATGAACGACCTTGCGAGCGAGGACCCCGTCGAACCGGAGACCGACCTGCCCGACGCCGACCTCGCGGCCGCCTTCGACGCCGTCGTTTCGAGCCCGAACACGGCCTCGAAACGGTGGGTCTACCGCCAGTACGACCACGAGGTCGGCGTGCGAACGAGCGTCGGCCCCGGCGACGACGCAGCAATCGTTGCGGTTCGGGAAGCCGAGCAGGGACTGGCGCTCTCGTCCGGTGCCGCACCGAACTGGACCGCCGCCGCGCCCTACGAGGGCGCTCGCGCGGTCGCGCTCGAGAACGCGACCAACGTCGCGGCCAAGGGTGCGACACCGCTTGCCGCCGTCGACTGTCTCAACGGCGGCAACCCCGAGAAGCCGGACGTCTACGGCGGCTTCGAGGGCATCGTCGACGGCCTCGCCGAGATGTGCGAAACGCTGTCGACGCCGGTCGTCGGGGGCAACGTCTCGCTGTACAACGACTCCGTCGCCGGGCCGATCCCGCCGACGCCGACGCTGGCGCTTGTCGGAGCGAAAGAGGGCTACGACGCCCCACCGCTGTCGGCCGCACCGGAGGGCGACCTGGTGCTGGTCGGCGATCTGGGTCTCGCCGACGACGCCCGGCTGGGCGGCTCCGAGTACCTCGCACAGTTCGGCGGCAGCGATCGGTTCCCCGAACTGCCCGACGACCCCGCGGCCCTGATCGAGACCCTCGCCGCGGTGGCCGACGACGACGCGACGCTCGCGGTTCACGACGTCAGCCACGGTGGGCTCGCCGTCTCCCTCGCCGAGATGGTCACCGAGGAGGCCGGCCTCGAGGTGTCGCTGCCGGGCGACGACCCCGCCGGCGAACTGTTCCACGAGCAGCCGGGTCGCGCGCTGATCCAGACCGAATCCGTCGCGGTGGTCCGCGAGGCGTTCGACGGCGTCGCCCCCGTCGTCGACCTCGGCACGGCGACCGACGACGGGACGCTGTCCGTCGACCTCGGCGACCGGACGATCGAAACCGACGCCGCCGAGATTCGGGAACGGCGCGCAACGATCGAACGCGGCCTCGAGTGACGGTCGCGGCGTGATGATCGGCGGGGACCGCGATCGACGTCCACCTTACTACCGCTACTCTCCGGTATATTGATATTCGTTCGGCACGGATTCTCCGCGAACGGCACAGCCGGAGGAACATCGATGTCCGATACCCCATCCGTCCTGATCGTCGAAGACGAGCCCGACCTCGCGGATCTCTATGCCGCCTGGCTCGAGGAGGAGTGTCGCGTCCGCACGGCTTACGACGGCGCCGAGGCGCTCGATGCGATCGATGAGACGATCGACGTCGTATTGCTCGATCGGCGGATGCCGGGGCTCTCGGGCGATACCGTCCTCGACACCATGCGGGAACGGAGCCTCGATTGCCGGGTCGCGATGGTGACAGCGGTCGAGCCCGACTTCGACATCGTCGAGATGGGGTTCGACGATTACCTGGTCAAGCCGGTTTCGGGCGACGAACTCGTCGACGTGATCGACCAGTTACTGCTTCGTTCGACCTACGACGACCAGCTCCGTGAGTTCTTCGCGCTTGCCGCGAAGAAGGCGCTGTTGGACGACCAGAAGACCGCGGCCGAACGCCAGTCGAGTCAGGAGTACGCCGAACTCGAGGACCGACTGGCCGTCCTCCGGGTCCGGGTCGACGACACGATGCAGGAACTCTTAGCGCAGGACGGCTACCGACAGCTCTGGCGGGACATCGCGGGTGAGTCGTTCGAAACGGAATAACGTTTACGCGGGGTCCCGCTCGAGGGTCGTTATCTCCCTGATTTCGATCCGGGTGCCGCCGTTGTCGCCGTTGGTGACCGTACACGTCCAGTCGTGGGCCTCGGCGATCGCCCGGACGAGCGCGAGCCCGAGGCCGTCGATCGCGGTGTCGTCGTCGGCAGTCGGATCGAGGACGCGATCGTGTGCGTTCGGCGGGATTTCCGCGGCATCATCGAGGAGGAAGAACCCGCGGCTGCCGTCGTCTTCGAACCCGACCAGTCCGATCTGGATCGTTACGTCGTCGTTCGCCCGAGCGACCGCGCTGTCGAACGCCGTCTGGAGGAGGTGGACGAACCGGTCGGGATCGGCCCGGAGCGCGGCCGGCGCGTCCACGACGACGTTATCGGGGTCCAGCCGGGAATCGGCGAGCGCGTCGTCGATCGCCGACTCGAGCCGGAGCCGGCTGCGCGGGCCGACCGCGGAGGCGTTGCGGGCGAACTCCCGGACGTCGTCGACGAGCCGTTCGGCCCGGTCGAGCGTCGTCTCGACGGTGTCTTCCGCCAGCGGGAACTCCCACTCGTCGGCTCCGTCGTCCGCGAGGGCGTCGGCGACGGCCTCGAGTTGCCGTTGCAGGTCGCTCGAGAGGATCTCGGCGACGGCCTCGAGGCGTTCGGTCTGGCGCTCGAGTTCGGCCGTCCGATCCCGCAGGACTCGTTCCCGGTCCGCCCGATCGAGGGCGGCGCGAGTGTTCTCGACGAGCGTCGAGATGAGGTCGACGTCGGTTTCGTCGAACCAGTGGGGGTCGTACGAGCCCGTCATGAGGACCCCGTGGGTCCCGATCGGGGCGATGATCTCCGATCGAAGCGGCGTCTCGGGGTTGTAGAGCCCGTCGGTATCGCCGAGATCGTCGAACAGTTGGACCTCGCCGCCCTCGAAGACCTCCCAGACCAACCCCTCGCCGGGGTTGAACCGCGGGAGGCCGCCGAACTCGTCGTGGGCCCCCGCGGTGCCGGCGACCGGTTCGAGGTAGCCCTGTTCCTCCTCGAGCAGCCAGACGCCGCTGATGGGGAGATCGAGCAGGTCGCTGCCGGCGTGGACGGCGATCGCACAGATCTCCTCGGGATCGTCGGACTCGAGCAGCCACCGGGTGACCTCGTGTAACGACGTGACGACGCGGTCGTACTCGTGTTGATCGGTGATGTCCCGGACGATCGCGGCGACCGTCGCGGCGTTGTCCTCGACGGGGACGAACCGGAACTCGCCCATCCGGTCGTCGCCGTCGGGGCCGACGTAGGGCAACTCGAGCTGGCGATGGGCGGCGTTGCCGACGTCGACGTCGGTGATCGCCCGTCCGATCTCGACGGCGTCATCGTCGTCGATCCCCGCAACTTCGGTCAGGGTCTCGACGTGTTCGCCGACGAGCGTCGAGCGGCCCGCACCAAGCACCGACTCGGTCGCGCCGTTGACGGTGATGATCTCGCGGTTGCGATCGAGCGTGACGACGGCGTCGCGGATCGCCTCGACGACCGCGGCGTGTTGGGCGAGCGTCGTCTCCTGGGCCTTCCGCTCGCTGACGTCGCGCATGAACACGGAGAGGCCCGTTTCGGAGGGGTAGGCCCGTGCCTCGAACCACGTCTCGAGGGGGGCGTGATAGATTTCGAAGGAAACCGGCACCTGTTCGTCCATCGCGCGGTGAAAGCCCTCGGGGAACTGCGTCTCGACGGTCTGGGGGAACTCGTCCCACATGACCCGCCCGATCAGGTCCTCTCGGGAGCGTTTCAGCAACGTCTCCGCCCGCTCGTTGAGATAGGTGAACCGAAAGCTCGTATCGAGAGCGAAGAAGGCGTCGGTGACGCGATCGACGATCGGTACGGAACGCATCGTCACGACTCGCCACCCCACACCCGTCTCGGCGGCGTAGTCCCGCCCCCACACCCGAATAGATAACCGCTCGCAACCGTTGGAATCATCGACGGATAGTTACTGGATAGTTAGTAAACCCCCTATTTCAGTGTCGTGGCCGAGCGCCAGTGTGTGTCTGAGTGACATGGAGTCGGCGCCGAGCGGAGTCGGGTCGTCCGGTCCAGGCAGGCGAGTTATCCCGATCGATCGGATAGGAACGACGCCATGGTCGACTTCTTCGAACGACTCTCGATCCTCCTCGGCAGCGCGACCGTCCTCGCGGTCTGTCTCGTCCTGCTCGCGAGCGGCCTCCTCGAACTCGGGCTGGACCGCCGGCTGCGATCCGGCCTGCTGCCGAGCCTCGGTCTGCTCGTCTCCGCCGCCACGCTCGCGGTCTGGGACGCGTCGAATGGCGATGTCGACGACCCCTGAGGTCCCTCGAGCCGGGGGCTCGCGGCGGGACTGCTCGTCTCGGCGACTCGGCCGACAAAACGATACGGGTCGGCGATGCCGGCTCAGGCGTTGTCGGCGACGAACGCCTCGATCCGGTTCAGCGCCTCCCGAAGGTCCTCGAGGCCGGTCGCGTAGGAGATCCGCAGGTGGCCCTCGCCGCCGGTGCCGAAGACGTCGCCGGGGACGACGGCCACGCCCTGTTCGCGCAGCACTTCCTCGGCGAACTCCTCGGCGGTAAAGCCCTCGGGGACCTCGGGGAAGCAGTAGAACGCCCCCTTGGCCTCGAAGACGTCCATCCCGATCTCTCTGAATCGCGAGAGGACGAACTGTCGGCGGCGGTCGTACTGATCGACCATCTCCCGGACGTCGTCCTCGCAGGAATCGAGCGCCTCGAGGGCGGCGTACTGGGCGGTCGTCGGGGCCGACAGCATCGTGTACTGGTGGATCTTGTTCATCGCACCGATGGCGTCGGCCGGGCCGAGCGCATAGCCCAGTCGGAGGCCGGTCATCGCGTGGGCCTTCGAGAAGCCGTTGAAGACGATCGTCCGCTCGCGCATCCCCTCGAAGCTCGCGATCGAGGTGTGATCCCCGTCGTAGGTCAGCTCTGCGTAGATCTCGTCCGAGAGGACCATCAGGTCGTGTTCGCGGGCGAACTCGGCGATCGGCTCGAGGTCCTCGGCGGGCATGATCGCGCCGGTCGGGTTGTTCGGATAACAGAGGACGAGGACGTCGGCCTCGTCGGCACCCGCTTTCTCGAGGCCCTCGACGGTGAGCCGGAAGTCGTCTTCCTCTTTCGTGGGGACCGGCAGCACTTCGCCGCCGGCGAAGATCACACCGGGCTCGTAGGAGATGTAGGAGGGCTGGGCGATCGCGACCGTGTCGCCGGGATCGACGAACGCCCGGAAGGCGAGATCGACGGCCTCGCTGGCCCCGGCGGTGACGATGATCTCCTCGTCGGGGTCGTAGCCCAGATCGAACCGATCGGCGACGTAGTCGGCGATCGCCTCGCGGAGGTCGCTCTTGCCGCGGTTGGCGGTGTAGGAGGTCTTGCCCTGCTCGAGCGAGGCGATGGCGGCGTCGCGGGCCGCCCACGGCGTCGCGAAGTCGGGTTCGCCCACGCCCAGCGAGATGACATCGTCGCGCTCGTCGGCGATCTCGAAGAACCGGCGGATGCCCGACGGCGGCACCGTCTGCACCCGGTCTGACAGTTCGAAGCTCATGGTCAGGGCGAGAAGGAAAGCCGGTCGTCGTCCTCGCCGTCGCCGAGTTCGATCCCGTTCTCCTTGTAGGAGGTCATCACGTAGTGGGTGACCGTCTGGGTGATCTCGGGGACGGGCGCGACCTTCTCGCTGATGAACTGTGAGACCTCGCGGATGGAGTCGCCTTCGACCTCCATATCGAAGTCGTAGTCGCCGCTGATCAGTCGGAGGGCTTTGACCTCCGGGAACTGTGCGAGGCGCTGGGCGATGTCGTCGTAGCCGGTCTCGCGGTCGAGCGTGACGTTCAACTCGACCTCGGCTCGGACGCGCTCGTCGGCGAGCTTGTCCCAGTCGACGACCGCTTGGTACCCGCGGACGACGCCTGCTGCCTCGAGTTCCTCGATGGTGGCTGCGACCTCGTTCTCGTCGAGGTCGGTCATTCGCGCGATATCGGCCGCGGAGTATCGCGCGTTCTCACGAAGCAACTCGAGCACCTCGCGTTCGCTCATACTGCCTGCAAGCGCGAGCGCGAGTAAAGGTCTAACGTTGTTCGTTCGTGAACGATCGTTCGGGATCCGACTACCGGTAGTTCTTGAACAACAGCGCCCGCACGTCGTCTTTCGTCTGGACCTGCTCGGTCGAGCCGTCCGGCAGATCGACGCTATACCGGTAGTCCGCCGAAGCCGCCTCCTCCCACTTGTCGTCGTGGGTCTCGAGCAGGCTCATCATCTCGTCTAACATGTCGTCGTCGTCAGCGGAGCCGTCATCGTCGGATCCGTCGTCGCCGTCGGTGTCGCTCTCGTCGTCCGCGTCGCTCTCGTCACCTCCCCCGTCCTCGCCGTCGTCATCGGCTCCTTCGTCCGCGTCGCTCGCATCGTCGTCGACCGGTTCCGCGGGATCGTCCGACTCGGACTCGAGGTCCTCGTCCCCGTCCGCGTCGTCCACGACCCCGTCGGTTCCCGGCGCCTCGCCCTCGATATAAGAGACTTCCTCGAGGTCGTGGGGATCGGCCTCGCCGTCGATGGCGGCCCCGACCGAGGCCGCGACGTCGTCGGTCGCCGAGGAGTCGAACTCACCGTCGGCCTCGAGTTCGATCTCCTCGTCCAAGTTGTCGATCAGGAACTGCACTGCGTCCTGCTCGCGGACGAAGCCGTACTTGCCGACGACCGATTCAGAGATCTCCTCCCGGAGGTGCTGGATGAACGCGTACTGTTCGTCGGTGACCTCGAGCGTCTTCATACCCAGTCGATGCGGCCCGGGGTACAAATATGTAAGTCGTTGCGTGGAACTCGAGGGATCGGATCGGCCGGAACGGCGCCGGAATTAAGTGGCTCCGGGAGCCAGCCCCGAACGGCTATGGACGAGGTACTCGAACTCGCCGACGTCGTCGCCGATTCGGAACTCGAGGGTGCTGTCGTCTGGCTGCTCCGACTGGTCGGCCTGCTGGCGATCCTGGGCGGGCTCGGGCTCTGGCTGCTGACCGACATCGGCCTGATCGTTCCGCTCGCCCTGATCGCCGGCGGAATCGCCCTGCTGGTCGTCCCCGGCTTGCTCCTCGAGTTCGCGGAGCTGTTCGGCTAGGCCGCTGTGGCAGTCGCGAGTCGACGGGACGCGAACCGACCGCCCCGAACGTGAGACCTAAGGCCGAACGAGCCGAATCGACGACCATGGTTCTCACAGAGTCCGAGTCGGAACTCGAGGCCGGCGACCCCGCCCCCGAGTTCGACCTCGAGGGCGTCGACGGCGAGACGTATTCGCTCGACTCCTTCGCCGACGACGAGGCGCTGCTGGTCGTGTTCACGTGCAACCACTGCCCGTACGCGCAAGCGAAGTTCGACCTGCTGAACGAACTGGCCGCCGAGTACGACGACGTCTCGGTCGTCGGGATCAACCCCAACGACGCCGCGGAGTATCCCGACGATTCGTTCGAGACGATGCAAGCGTTCGTCGAGGAGGGACGGATCGACTACGATGCCTATCTCCGCGACGAGAGTCAGGCGGTTGCGCGAGCCTACGGCGCGGTCTGTACCCCCGACCCGTTCCTGTTCGAACGCGAGAACGGGGAGTTCCGGCTGGCCTACCACGGCCGACTCGACGACGCGCCCAACCCCGACGACGAACCGAGCCGGTATCAGATCCGCGAGGCAATCGACGCCGTGCTGGCCGGCGCGGACGTCGACCTCGAGTGGCAGCCCTCCCGGGGCTGTTCGATCAAGTGGAAAGAGGACTGAGTCGGTTCGACCCCCGAACGCCGCCCGCCGCCGCCCGTTCGTCCCCGGTCTTTAGTCCGTGGCCGGTATAGTCGGACGTGTGAGTCAGCATCCGCGAACCAACGCGCTTCGGGAGACGCTCGAGTCCGGCGACGTGGCGCTGGGCGTCCTCGAGAACACGTACAGCCCGACGGTCGTCGAACTCTACGCCGCCCTCGGCGTCGACTTCGTCTGGATCGACCTCGAACACGGCGGCCCCAGTCCCGTCGACGGCGGCCGGCTGGAGGAACTGCTCCGGGCGGCCGACGGCACGGATACCGAGCTGCTCGTTCGGCTCCCCGATACCGATCCCGCGCTCGTGCGGAAGGCCCTCGACGCCGGCGTGCGGAACGTCTTCCTCCCCAGAGTCGGAAGCAGCGAGGAACTCGAGGCGGCGGTCCGGGCCGGTCGGTTCGAGTACGACGGCGAACCCGGTCGCCGGGGCATGGCCAACCCTCGAGCGAGCCGCTGGGGGCTGACCGACGACTACGTGACCAGCGAGGACGAGTCGGTCGTCGTCGGGGTCACGATCGAGACGCAGTCCGCGCTCGACGAACTCGAGGACATCCTCGCCGTCCCCGAACTCGGCTTCGTCTTCATCGGCCCGCTCGATCTCTCGGTCTCGCTGGGTCATCCGGGCGAATTCGACCATCCGGAGGTCGAGGAGGCCGTCGAACGGATCCGATCGGCCGCCATCGAGGCGGACGTCCCGGTCGGTGGCCTCGGCTTCGGGATGGACGACGTCAACGAAAAGGCGGAGAACGGCTATCAACTGCTGAACGTCGGGACGACGACCGGCGCGTTGCAGTCGGCGGTCACGGGCTGGCTCGACGGCTACGACGGAGAGTGACCGTCGGGGTACCTGCTTGCGGACCCGTTATCGCTGGGTTGCGCGTCGGTACTGGACCGGCCACGCCTCGGCAACCGCGTCGGGGTCGCGCTCGTGGTCGCCGGTCGCGCGGAGCCCGAAGTACGGGTCCCGCAGGAACTCCCGACCGACGAGGACGAGGTCGGCTCGCTCGTTTCGGATCAGGGCGTCGGCCTGTTCGGGCTCGGTGACGCCGCCGACGGTGCCGACGGCGACGTCCGCGCCCTCCCGGACCTGCTCGGCCAGCGGCACCTGAAAGTTCGGACCGCCCGAAATCGACTGGTCGGGGTGGAGCCCGCCGGAACTCACGTCGACCAGATCGACACCGAGATCGGCGAGGTCGTCGGCCAGCCGCACCGACTGCTCGATGTCCCACGACTCCCGATCGTCGAGCCAGTCGGTCCCCGAAATCCTGACGAAGACCGGCTTGTCGTCGGGCCAGACCTCGCGGACGGCGCCGACCACTTCGCGGACCAGTCGGGTTCGGTTCTCGAAGTTCCCGCCGTAGTCGTCCTCGCGACGGTTCGTGACCGGCGAGAGGAACTCGTGGAGCAGGTAGCCGTGGGCCGCGTGGACCTCGGCGATCTCGAACCCGGCCTCGAGCGATCGTTCGGCCGCCGCGCGGTAGGCGTCGATTACGCCCTCGATGTCCTCGGCGTCGGCCTTCCGCATCGCCGGCCGATCGCCGTCGAAGGGCGGATAGGCGTCGGGCGACGGCGAGAGTACCTCCCAGCCGGCCGCCCCCGAGGGCCCCGTTTCGTCGGGCTGGATCGGGACGTGGCCCTCCCACGGACGTTCCTTGCTCGCTTTGTGGCCCGCGTGGGCGAGCTGGATCGCCGGCACGCCGCCCTGATCCCGGATGAACTCCGTGATCGGCTCGAGGGCCTCGGCATGGTCGTCGCTCCAGATGCCCAGATCGTGGGGCGTGATCCGGCCCTCGGGGGAGACCGCGGTCGCCTCGGTCATGACGATGCCGGCCCCGCCGACGGCTCGGCTCCCGAGGTGGACGCGATGCCACTCGGTCGCGAGCCCGTCCGGGTCACAGGAGTACTGACACATCGGCGAGACGGCGATTCGGTTCCGCGTCTCGAGGTCCCGCAACGACAGTCCGGCAAGCAAGTCAGTCATCGACCGCTCGTATCCGCGGCAGGAGGAAAACGGCCGCGGAGGGAGCGGGGCTTGCCGGCTCGCGTCGGCCCGACCGAACGCGGTACCGGTATGGTCGTCGCGGTTCCAACGCCGATATGGAAACGGTATCCGCCATCATGGACCGATTCGACGCGTCCCACCCGGTGATCGGCATGGTCCATCTCCCGCCGCTGCCCGGCGCGCCGGGGTTCGGCGACGGAGACGAGAACGACCGTGAGGCTATCCGTCGCCGCGCGCTCGCGGACGCCCGCCGGCTCGAGGCCGGCGGGGTCGACGGAATCATCGTCGAGAACTTCGGGGACGCCCCGTTCTATCCCGACGACGTACCGAAACACGTCGTCGCGGAACTGACCGCGATCGCGACGGCCGTCACCGACGCCGTCGACGTTCCGGTCGGGATCAACGTCCTCCGCAACGACGCCGCGGCGGCGCTGGCGGTCTCCGCGGCCGCCGACGCCGCGTTCGTTCGCATCAACGTTCATATCGGTAGCGCCGCGACCGACCAGGGCGTCCTCGAGGGCCGGGCCCACGAGACGCTCCGGCTGCGCGACCGGCTCGCGACCGACGTGTCGATCCTCGCGGACGTCCACGTCAAGCACGCGAGCCCGATCGGCGACCGGGACATCGAACGTGCCGCGATCGAGACCGTCGAGCGCGGGCGGGCCGACGGTGTGATCGTCTCCGGACCCGGAACCGGAGCCGAAACGTCGCTCGCGGATCTCGAGCGCGTCGCCGACGCACTCGGCGATGCCGCGGGCGAGACCCCGGTGTTCGTCGGCAGCGGCGTCACGAGCGACACGGTCGACGACTGTCTCGAGTCGGGTGCCGACGGCGTCATCGTCGGCACCGCGCTCAAACGCGGCGGCGAGACGACGAATCCGGTCGCCGAGGCGCGGGTCGAGCGACTCGTGGCAGCCGCTCGAGCGGCGCTCTCGAGGGACGAGTGAACGGTCAGAAGTCAGAGTCCAAGCATCAACGGCCCGATGAGGACTCCCATCAGGTGAACGCGGCGACACCGCAGGCGTACCGGAACCATCCCGATCCCCGTCGCGACGGCGAAGATCGCGATTCCGATAACGCCGGTAAACAGGTACGAGAGCGCGAGCAACACGGCGAGGACGGCCACCGAAATCTTCCAGTAGGACACGTGCCCGACGGCGTCGAGATACGCGTCGCCCAGCGCGATCACGGCGACGAACCCGACCAGTCCCGCGAGGACGACGGCCGCAAGCAGGATCGGCAGCTCGAGGGGCGCAGCAGTTCCCTCGAAGGCGACCAACACGCCGGTCCGGGGCTGGCCGATGGCGACCAGGGCGAAAAGCGCGAAGATGGTGTTTGCATGGTTGCGTAGAGGCCAAACACTATATCGATATGGCTGAATGTCACGATAAGACGATGGCCCGGACACCTCGCGACCGACTGAACCATCAGAAGGACACTGTCGAGGAGCTGGCCGAGGTCGGTGAGATCTCGATCGAGGTCCGCGATGCACTTCTCGAGTGGGCCGACGCTCTCGACGAGCGTACTACCCGCCGAAAGTATCTCGATGATCGCGGTCGCGAGAAGACCCTCGCGCCGCGCTCGATCGAGAACTATCTCCAGGCCATGCGCCTCTGCGAGGAACGCGGCCTCGACGTGCTGGAGTGTTCGGCTGACGAGTTCAACGACTTCATCGACCGGATGCACGACGAACGCGGCCTCTCGAAGGTCACGCTCATGCGCTACCAAGCCGCTGCCCAGACGTTCTACCGCTACCACGACGACCTCGGGATCGATCCCGACGACATCCACGTCTACGCCGAGCGATCGGAGCCCCGCCACGACGACCGTGACATGTTTACCGACGAGGACATCGAAGCTCTTCGTGAGGCCTGTGACCGTCCCCGTGACCGTGCCTTTCTCGAGATGCTCATCTACACCGGCCAGCGCCTCACCGCGATCCGGACGCTCCGGATCAAGGACGTCGACCTTGACCAGGGCGTCTTCTATCTCAACGACGAGGCTGACGGGCTGAAGGGGGCGGCTGACCGTGGTCGGAAACGGCCGCTGTTCGGCGCTCGAAAGTACGTCCGCGACTGGCTGCAGTACCACCCGCGAAAGGACGAACCCGACGCACCGCTGTTCGTCGGCGATCCGAACCACTGGAAGACCAATCTCGATGAACCGTGGAGCGAGCCCGGCGTCCGAAAGCATCTCAAGCGTATCGGTGACCGCGCCGGCGTCGACAAGCCGGTCAACCCCCACAACTTCCGGCACTACTTCGTGACCGTCATGAAGCGGGAGTACTCGATGGACACCGACACGCTGCGAGCGCTGCTCGGCGTTACGGAGGACAGCAATATCCTCCACACCACTTACTCGCACGTCACGAACGACGACTACGTCCGAAAGGCCGAACAGCAACTCGGCTACCGGGAGGAAGATACCTCGAGCCCGATGACGCCCGACGCCTGTCCGACCTGCGGCGAGGTCCTCCAGGATCACTGGCGACGCTGCCCATCGTGCGGTGAGGTGTTCGGTCCCGATCTCGAGCAGCTGGCCGACGAAACTGACTCGGCTACTGACGACGCACTCGACGATGCACTCGGAACCGATGAACCGCTGTCGGCCGAGGAACGCCAGGCCTTCCGGACGGTTCTGGATGCGATCGGCGACCCGGTCGCGCTGGCTGACGAACTCGAAGGACGAAGCGACTGACATCACTCCTCACCTCGAGCGAGCTTCGGGAGCGTCTCGAGGCCAGCTTCCTCGCAGTCCTTGGGATCGGGTTCCTCACCATCAGCGATCGCGAGGCTGATCCGTGCGAGCGCGCCGATTCGATCGTCGCGTTCGGCCAGTTCCTCAGTTCCTTCTCGGATCTCGTTGTCGTCTCGGATCGAATCGAACGGGGTTTTGGTGGTACTCATTGGACGCTCACCTGCGAACGGATGTACTGCTGTTCGTCGTGCGGGCGATCCTCCAGCGGGATGCAGGTCACAAGCCGGCCGTTGGGCTCGGCCAGTAGGAGCATCTCCGTGACCTCGTGATAGCGGGTACACTCCGCCGGCGGTGACGCCGACGGGTAGTCGACCGGGATCGCCTCGAGCCACGCGACTTTCGGGTTCAGCTGTTGCCGCGGCGATCGCTCGGTCCAGCGCTCCGGGAAGTGCGGATCAACTTCGAGGTCCTCGTAGCGCGGCGTCGGCGTCACGTCGATCTCGTCAGTCTCGACGATGCTCATGGGGTGGTCACCCCAACTGCGATCAGACCGACCATGACGAGCCCGAGGGCGACGACGAGGAGCCCGCCGAGGCGAGGGTCGAGCTGGGCGCGCTCGCGATCTCGCCACACCTCTCGGATGCGCTTGTAGAACCCGAGGTCGTGGGCGATCAACCGAGCCTCGTTACGGTGGACGTCGAGTTCCTCGGCGAGGTCGCCGATCTCGATCCCGCCGCTGGTCAGTTCGTCGACGAAGTCCTCGGTCACCCCGTCGGGAAGCTCGCTCTTGTCATCGCTCTCGTCAGCTTCGCAGCTGTTCGGGCCGTGGCCCTGCAGCGCTTGCTGGCTCTCGAAGGTCTCGCCGCAGTCACACTCGAACGTCTCTTCATCGTCGACGGCGTCGACGGTGACCTCTTCGGCGGCGATCTCGTCCTGGACGTCGTCGCCGGCGTCGGCCGGCGCGTCGTCCGCGGCGTCCTCCTCGAGGACATCGGTCTCTGCCTCTGACTCAGAGTCGCTCTCACTGGTGGGTGAGTCCTCGGTGGAGGTGCCGCTCTCCGCTTCGTCGACGAGGTCGGCGTTGACGAGGCGGCCGTAGCCGGGCCCGACATCCAGGGCCGGCGCAGCGGGGTAGACATCGAACTCCCGGTTGGAGCCTTGCCTGGCCGTCGACGCGAGCGTGACACGGCGGGCTTTCCAGACGCCGCCGTTCGGCGCTTCGAACGGCTCCTCGTCGATCTCGACGACCTCGAATGGTGACGCCCACTCGTAGCCCTCGGCCTCGAGGGTGAGTCGGTCGCCTTCGTGGACCGACAGTAGCGTGTCGATGACGCCGTTGGTAGTCGCCGCTTCAGACATCGCGATCACCCCGATCCGGGACCGCGTCCTCGCCGATCGCGACGCCGTCGTCGGTCGCGACGATCGTCTCCTGGCGAAAGACTTCCTCGAGGCCGCCGTCGGCGACGACGCCGGTCCGCTGCTGGACCGTTTGGCAGAGGGGACACCGCTCGCCCGTCTCGACGATGACGTGGTTGACGTCGGTCGCGTTCGGGCATCTGTGAGCGGTCCGGCTGTCGTCGATCTCGAGGTCGCCCTGACAGTCCGGGCAGCTGGTCGCCGGGATCGCGCCGCGGGCGACGACGGTCTCGTAGTCACAGGGCTCGCAGACGAGGACCACGAGGTCGTCGGGCCCCTGGCCGCCGTCGGCGCGGAGCTTACTCGCGCGTTCGAATTCGCCGCCGTCGGGGACGGTCTCTTCCTTGTCGGCCTCGAGGGCGGCCTCGCAGTCGTCGCAGGTGTGAACGTTTGCGAGCCGCCGAGGGTCGTCGCGTACATCCGCGACCGGGGTCTCGAGGATCTCGCCGCAGGCCGTGACGTGACTCGTCCCCTCGAAGTACATCGAGGCGTGCCAGGTTTCGTCGACGTCCTGAACCCAGCAGACGATCCCGGCGTCAGCGTCGAAGTGATCCGACGGGAGGCCCTGGTACTCTTCGTGGCGCTCCGGGCACTCGTCGGCGGGATGATTCGCCGTCTCGCAGCGCGGGCAGACCATCAGACCTCACCTCGCGCTGTCCGGACGTCCTGAATCCGTGACTGTGCGTCCTCGAGGGCTTGCTCGACTTCGTCCAGATCGGCATCGCCGGCGATCGCCGACGCGAGGGCGGTGTCGAGCGTGGTGCGGAACTCCTCAGCGGACATCACGACCACCTCGATCCATCTGCTCGACGCGAAGACCGACGTACGGTGCGACGGCTTCGATGAACTCGCGGATGTCCTCGTCGCCCCAGTCGATCACCGCGCGACCGTCATAGCCGTGCTGCTCGAAGTCAACCGACGCCTCGATCATGCCCGGGAACGCACGCGCATCGAACTCGACGCTGGGGTTGTGGTCGAACTCGACATCGCGCTCGAGCGTGACATCCCCACCACTCCCCGAGATCTTCAGGAACGCACGCTCGATCTCGAGAGGGTCCTCGAACAGGTCCTCGCCGTCGTGTGGGGCTCGCTTCATGCTTCCGCCCCGCTGTCCTCGAGCGTCTGCTGTTCGGCCTCTTCGTCCTCTTCGACTTCGACGTCGTCGGCAAACGTCGCGATCGGGACGATCTCCTCGTGTACAAAGCGACCGAGCAGTTCGGGCTTCATCTCGGCGGGCTCCCAGATGGCGATGTAACCCGAGCTGTAGATGACCAGCCGGACATGGACATCGTTCCAGAACGTCGTCAGTGCGACGCCGACGTCGGAGTTGACCGCTTTCGACTTGAGCGCGCCGTTGCCCCACTCGATCGTCGTGTCGTCGAGGTTGGACTCGTGAGTGGTCATCTCGACCGTCCACGTCCGTCCCTTGTCGCGCTGCCGGCGGACGAACTCCCACGGCTTGAGCCGGACCGGCGCGATCTCCGGGCCGGCCAGCTTCGAGAACTCGTTGAACGGCCAGTCGGGTTCGTGTTCGAGGTCGCTCGTGTGCGTGCGCTCGGCGAGGATCCAGCCCTCGCCGTCGACGTCGGCGACCCACTCGCTGGCGACCCGACGGGTGACCGTCCGCGTCTCGGTCTCGATCTCGTGGCCGTCCAGGAGGACGCGCTCGTCCTCTTTCGGAACCTCGCCGGCGACCATCCCCGACTGGATCGTGAGGTCGTCGTCGAGGTAGGTCTGGGTCTCCTCGACCTGCAGAGCGCGGCCGGTCTGGTCGTGGTGGTTCTCGAGGGGCTCGGCGGCGGCCTCCTGGAGGAGCGCGAGCTGGCCGGCGATCATGCCGAATCGCCTCCGTTGTCCTCGAACCGGCGCTCGAACTCCCTCACCGGGTTCGTGTACCCCGCTCCAGGGGGACTCCACTGACCACCAGAGGCGATGATCGCCCCGTGTTTGAACTCGTATGGGTAGTGTTCACCGAGACACCGCGCCGTCATGTGCGCGACATACCGACGCAGCACGTTGTCCTCGGAATCAGGGCCGTAGAGTCGCGTATGAAGTTGCGGGTTCGGATCGGTGAGATCGTCGACTGCGACTAGGGCGGCCCCGTCCGGAGCGGCTTCGAGGATCTCGATCATGTCCTCGTGATCCGTCAACTCACCGTCCGCCGTGTCGTCTTCGAGTTCGTCGGCGAGCATCCGGAGCGCTTCGGCAGGCGAATCGACAGCGACCTTCGTTTCCTCGTCGTCGGTGTCGGCCGTCGCAGTCCACCGGACGACTTCCTCATCGCCGCTCCGCATCAACGACTGCTCGAGCGTGACATCGATCTCCTCGAGGTCGTGGAGCGTCATCGGCCGTCACCTCCGTCGAACCCGATGGGGACAGTATAGTTGCTCGCGAGCCACGCCTCCTCGCTGTCGCCCTCGATGCAGTAGCAGTGTGCGCCCTGCATCGGACCGCCCTCGAGCAGCTCGGGCGTGTCGGCCTTGGCCTCGGCGTCGTCGAAACGCTGGGCGACCTCGAGGCGACGAACGAGCGTGGCCGCCTCGTCGATCTCGCCGCCCTCGATGCGCTCGAGGGAACCGCGGACGACTCCGGGAAGGGTGGTGTTGGTACTGTTCGATCCGTTAGCGTTTTCGCTGTGGTCTGTGTTCGTAGTCATGGCTGCAGTTATCCGGAGCGTCAATGGGCTCCGGGTGGTCTGTGTTCTGTAGCCCGCGGACAGCCGGGGCGCGAAAGTTGGTACCTTGGCGCGCTCCGGCGGTGGCCGCGAGTGGTTGATTCTGCAGTTGGTCTCGATACGCACTAAAAGTATCCTGCCTCATTTCCGAAAGGCCACGACGCGGTAATCGCGTGCTACCAGCAGCGCTGGCCGCTGTAGCCGCCGCATTACGATATCCGAACGTCGTGTTGTGGATCATGCGTACCTCTGACCTTTCGTCGAGTCGGGCGCTGAGGACGCCCGGCTCACTGCAGTTTAGTTCGTAGCCTGTGCTCCATCGGCCGAATCGTCCGACCCGTCCATCTTCCGCCTCCCCTCATCGACTTCCTCTTGATGCGCCTCAACATACTGCTCGAGCGCATCGCGGAATATCTCGGAGCGGCTGCAGTTCTCCCCAGGGCCGCCGCTTCGTGCATGCGCGATCGCATCGGCGGCTTCGAGGAGGTGGGGTGGTACGTTGATGCTGGGGTTTGGCATCACCACTATCTTGCTAACCTAGTCACTTAGTTATTCCGCAAGTTGCTCATGGCCTAGATATTTATAATGCTAAGTTACCAACTTAGCCACATGGCGAACCCGAGCTTCAGTATCCCCGACGAGAAGTTGGAAGAATTCGACAAAATTATACTCGCTAAGAAGTCGAACGGCGATCTTCCGATGGACGCATCTCGAAGCGAGGTCATCCGTGAACTGGTGGAGGAATACGTAGAGGGAAACAGGAACTCCTCCCAGACGACGATGGCGACGGCTGACTGAGGATGTGGGACCTTCTCTTACGACTCTTCTCCAGCTCTGGTAGCTCAAACAGCGGGAGCGCAGGAACGGAGCGCGACCAGTGGGAGTGGGACCGGGCCGACGAGTACCCTTACGATCACTATACGGACGCGGTCGAGGACGTCAAGCAACTCAAACGCGAGAAACGTCACGACGAGGTCGAGGACCTCCTGCTCTGGTGCATCGACTATGCCGAAGCCGAGGCTGAGGAGGAAGGGTTTGGCGGCCCACCGCGTGCGTACTACCGACATCTGGCGATTGTCTACCGGAAGGACGACCGATATGAGGACGAGGTCGAGATCCTCGAGCGGTACGCCTCAAGTACGTTCGACCCACACGAGAAGATGCTCGACCGACTCGAACGGGCCCGTGAGTTGGCTGGCGACAGCTGACTAACTACGCCGCCAGAAACACGAAGTCGAGATCCACCGTGGCCTCGAGGTCGGGGTCGGTGACCACACATCGGCGGTTCTGCGTTTTCCCCTTGCGCACGAGCAGATCGTATTTCTCGAGCTTCTCCAGATAGTTGCGCGCCTGCCGCCACGTCACGGGTTCCCGGTGGCGATCGGCGTAGATCTCCTCGCGGTGGGCCCGCCAGATACTCTTCAACTTCGAGTTGTAAACGGTCGGCCCGAGCCGGCGGACCAGCTCGTAGAGCGCCCGGTGAGTATAGGAGAGACTCGCCAGATTCGACTCGCGCATTTTCGCCATCGCGCGGTCGAAACAGTCGTCGACGTCGTCGTCGGTGACCGTGTCGTGGCCGCGCTCCTTGGCGATCTCCGCGGCGGCCCACACCGCCTTGATCCCGTAGCGGGCGACCCCCTCGGTTTCCTTCGCGATCCGCTTGAGTTGGTCGCGGCTGAACGCATCGTAGTCCAGCCCCAATCGGATCCGCGGCTCGAGGATCTCCACGAGTTCGTCTGTGCTGTAGGGGTTGAACCGTATCGTTGAGTCGATTCCGAAGGATCCGATGACGGCGTTGTTGAGATGGCCGAGCCACTCGGTCCGGTCGTGGGCGATGACGATCACGGAGACGCCCTCGACATCCGCCAGGTCGGCAAGGATCTCGTGGTCGGCGATCGAGTCAGCTTCGTCGAGGACCAGGATGTACGGCTCGCCGTCGACGACGCGTTCGAGGGCTGCCTTCAGTCGGGACGGCCGCCAGTTCAGTTGGACGGTGACGTCGTCGGGGTGTTCGGCCGCCGCTTCTTTGAGGAGGATGTTCCGCGTCTTGTCGCCGCAGCTGATCTGGGTCCAGGCGACATCGGCGTAGTCCGGCAGCTTCCGGCTGAGGAAGTGCCGCGTCGTGGCGGTTTTCCCGACGCCGCTCCCGCCGTAGATCAGCACGTCGTCGCCCTCGAGTCCGCGCGTCGTGGGACCGAGCCGACGGGAGAGATGCTCGAGTTCGTCGTTTCGGTTCGGGAGTTCGCTGGGAGGCCACGAATCCTCGAACACGTCCGTTCTCGAAATCATAACAGTGTGGTTCACCGACGGGTGTAAAAGGACTACTGGGCATCATTTCCGAAAGCGCTCGGCGAAACACGTATCACCAAACCATCCAATTAGGGTGATATGAATCGACGGAAGCTCCTTCTCGGGGGTGGTGTGGCGCTCACAACGACGATCGCCGGTTGCGCGAGCGATACGAGCGACGACGGGGGCAATGGCAACGGGAACGGTACCAGTACAGGGCCGAGCGCGGACGAACCCGATGTCGAGGAACCGGATCCGATATCGGTGTCGGGATCGGGGAATCAGGTCTACTCCAACGTCGGTATCATCGGCGGGCTGACGGTCGTGGAAGCACAACACACCGGTAGCCGGAACTTCATCGTCAAACTCGTCCCCGAGTCGGGGATGGAGAACATCATGGTCAACCAGATCGGTGCGTTCGACGGGTCACGGGCCGCACTCGTCGGGCGAGGCACCTACCAGATGTCGATCGAGGCTGACGGCGACTGGGAACTCGAGCTGACACAGCCACGACCGAGCAGCGGTGACTCGCTCCCCTTCGAGCAGCAGGGTACTTCGGCAACGGTCCTCGGCCCCCTCGAGTTCGACGGAACGCACACGATCGGAGCAGCACACAACGGCCGCCGGAACTTCATCGTCCAAGTCCTCCCGCCGCAGGGGCAGTTCCCGACGATCGCAGTCAACGAGATCGGGAGCTACGAGGGGACGACGTCGTTCCGGCATTCGGGACTCGGGTACGTGGCGATCCAAGCCGACGGCGGATGGGGGATCCGAATCGAATAGCGGCGAAAAGAGGGCTGCTTCTACTCGGCGATCGCGACGAGGAACGTGCCCTGGGACTGGACGGTGTCGAGCCCGCAGTCGGCCTCGGCCAGAGCCCGCAGCACACCCGGCGGAACGCGATCGACCCGCGGACCGAGTACGACCTCGAGGACGCGCCGGCCGTCCTGGTCGCGCCGATCGACGAGGCGGGCGTCGTAGACCGTCGGGTGTTCGGGGACGGCCTCGGCAGCCGCCTCGAGATTCGCGGTCTGGATGCTCATCGGTCGATCTCCTCGAGTAACGCCTCGGTGTGTCCCTCGAGGTCCTCGCGATTAGCGTGTCGAACGACCAGCTCGGCGAGCCGTGCGCCCGGACCCCAGAGCGGCGACGTCTTGAGGTCCCCCGCAAAATCGAGCGTCATCTCGTCGACGTCCCGATCAGCGGGGTTGTCGACGTAGGCGAGGAAGTGCTGACTCGGTGCGTCGAAGTCGTCAGATACCTCGTCGTCGACGATCGTCTCGGCGACGCCGATGAACGCTTGCGCCCGGCCGTCGGCCTGGACGTCCCACGCCTCAAGTTGCTCATCGCTGATTACGTAGCGGGTGGTGTCGTCCTCGTAGTCTTCGAGGACCTCGCGGATCGCGTTGCGCTTCCAGTTCTTGCGAGCCCGCAAGGCCCAGAACGTCGCGAAGCCCTCGAGCGTCTCGAGTCGGCGCGAGATCGAAGCTTCGCCTTCAGTACGCTCGACGACATCGCCCTGGTCGCGAACGACGGTGACTGGACCCGATCCCTCGACGAGGAACGATCGCGGCAGCACAGTCCCGTCGACGGTCTCGCCCTCGAGGGCGCCGGCGACGTCGGCGTCGTCGGCACCGGCGGCTTCGGACATCACGCCTCACCCCCGAGCTGGGCGGCCTCGGCAAGTTCACGCGCCTCGTCGACGACGTCGGCGTCGACCCCGGCGTCGGTCGCGTACGCCTCAAGGACGGCGACCGCTTGCTCGTCGTCACGACCGGCGCGTTGGAACAGCTGGTCGAGGACGTCGACGACGATCCGGTCGTAGACTTGGCGGCCGCCGTCGGCCTTCTCGGTCTCGACGCGATCGAGGCGCGACTCCGGCATGGCGTAGATCTTTGACGGCTCGGACTGGATGCTACTGCAGTAGACGACCTCGAAGACGCGGTCCTCGGCAGTCGCCCCGCAACGCCCGTTCCCGTAGTTGTCGAGCAGGTCGTAGCCGTTCTCGTTGGTCCACTGAAGGACCGTCTGACCGGTATCCTCGAGGACGTGAACGGGTCGGCCTTGCGTTCGATCGAGCGCTACGTCGCCGGGTTTGATGCTGGGTTCGTCGGTCATGTCGGTGTCTTCTGCGTGCGTCTGATCGTCCGATTCGCCACTCCCGTCGGCCCGAATCTCGGGGCCGGCGACCGCCGCGGCCTCGTGCTGGCGCTGCAGTTCGATCTCTCCCTTGCGGTCCAGCTGCTCCGAGCGGGCACTCCGGGCTTTGTCACGGTCGACCGTCATCTCAGATCGCCCCCTTGAACTCGAGAACAGTCCACCCACACCGCCCGAAGCCGTCCGAGTCGACCTCTTCGATCAGGACCATCTCTCCGTCGTCGGTCGTTGCGTCGACGAACTGCTCGCCGGCGCTGGTCGCGACCGTCACCGCCATCTTACAGCACCTCCTCGAGGACGTCCCGCGCTTGGTCGGCCGCCGAGACGGGGCGCTCGGCCCAGCCACTCTCGTCGTCCTCGTCGCCGATCTCCTGATCGACGAAGGCGATCCAGCGCCGAAGGGCGTCGCCGCCGGCGCCGTTCGACGCCAGGACGACCCCCTCGGAGTGGAGGATCGGGCCCTCGAGCGAGAACACCGGCACGCCACCGGAGTCGTCGCGATCCGCGCGGGCGTTCGTGACGACGATCCGCTCGAGTTTGCGGTCGACGTGATGGTGACGCCCTTCGATGTCTTCGCCGATGTAGCCGTAGTTCCACGAGCGGCGCTCGAGGATGGTGTCGTCGATCTGTGCCGGTTCGTCAGTCGTAACGGTTTCATCCGTTGGGTCTTGTACGCTCATACGCTGGTTGCACCAGCACGGTCGAGGGCGCTGGAACGCCCGTCGGCCATTTCTGCGAGGACCGAACTCCCGTGCTTAGTCATCACTTTGCACTGGTGCATATTAAGTGTTTTGCAGCAGTGCAAACATATGCATTGGCGCAAACTATTAGTCGTGAGAGAAAGAAGCTTCATTTGCAATGGCGCAAAAACACACTCCCAGAATGGGACGGTACCGTGCGATCATGACGGACACGGACCGCGAGTACATCTCGGGTGAGGGAGACCCATCGGAGTCGCAACGACTCCAGTCTGTCTCGCGTGTACGATCGCGGATCAACGACGAGCTGGCGAAGGACATCGAGGTCCTCGAAGAACACCATCCGGAGCTGCTCGAGGAGCTTCGCGATGTCGTCTGCGAGGAGCGTGGTCCTGATGAGTAACGTGCACGCTGACGACTCCGTACTCGACGGTCACCAAGAGACCCTCGAGCGCCTCGAGAGTGCGGCCCGCGAGCGTTGGGGCGACGAGTGGTCGATCCGCGCGACGCACTTCAGCGACGGCACGACGCAGGCACATGCGTTCAGGTCGCTCGGCGTCGTCGACGATCGGGAGGAAAAGACGCTCGAAGAGGAGCGGCTCTACACCGATGGTGACGAGACCGTTATCCAGCGCGTCCACGTCCAGCGTGAGAAGCTCGTCGATGTCCTCGAGGAGGCGAATCCCGATGAGCATGGCGACTGAGACTGACGGCGGCGAACGGCCCGAACAGACGATCACTGTCGGCGAGACCGCCGCCGGCGAGCCCTACACGCTGCCGGTCGAGGAGGTCCTCACTTGGAAGCTGTTCGCGATCTGGAAGTCCAACATCGGCTCGGCAATCGCTGAGTTCCTCGAGCGTATTGTCTCTATTAACTATTGACGAATCCCATTAATTTCACACAAATTCACCGGTGTGGAAGATTTCGGTGACCGTCTCTTCCATGATATATACACTGAAATCCTGGGAAGACATATTTGCTCAACAATTCAAATGGATTTATTACTCAGGAATTACGTGTTTGGACCATGGACAAGCAGCCTAGCCGACGGCATAACTCGCGCAGAGAGTATCTCCTTGCAGTTGGTACAGCAGGACTTGCTTCTATAGCGGGATGTTCCAGTAATACATCCTCTGACAATAACGATCCCTCTGACGATAGCACACCTAATGATGTAGACGCAGGAACTCAACAGTGGACTTTCGAGCCGGAAAAAAGCAAGGCCCAGGGGTTAACGGTTGCCGACGGGATGGTCTATGTCTCTGCCGGGAGTGGAAGCCGCGACAACGAACATGGTGCTGTCCACGCGATAGACGCTACCACGGGCGACCAGCAGTGGACCTTCGAAACTGACAAATTTATTGATGTTTCTCCGAAAGTAGCTAACGGAACCGTCTATATCGCTGAGCATCCTCCTGACACAACTCTATATGCACTGGACGCCGCTTCGGGAGACCAACAATGGAGTACTGAACCGAATGGTGATGACAACTCGCCATCCTCCCTTACGATTACTGACAACACCCTCTATTTTAACACAGGCTTTTACACGTATGCGTTGGACGCTACTTCAGGAGAAGAACAATGGAAATTCGATATGACTTCAGGTGCGAGTGCTGCTCCAAAGGCACCTCCACAGGTGAGCAATGGAACCGTCTACGTGGGAAAGAAAGCATTAGACGCTACTTCAGGTGATCTGCAGTGGGAATCTGACATAGATGGCCGAATAGAATCCAAGCCAGCAGTCGCGGACGGTTCGGTGTATCTTACGACCTGGGGTAAGAAAGTGCATGCACTGAACGCTGCCTCAGGGGACCAACAATGGGAATTTGATACAGAGAGGATCATGAACTTACCAGCGACAGTAGCTAACGGAACCGTTTATGCCGGCCCCAATGGCGAGAAACTCCACGCACTGGACGCGACCTCTGGTGAGCGCCAATGGAGTCGTAAATCACATTTCTCCATACCGGCGGTAGGTGATGAGTCTATCTATGTGGGTGGTGGTGAAGTCGATGATGGGTATTTCTATTCCTTATCTGCCGCTGACGGATCTCCGAATTGGGAATTATCGAGTGACAAGCGTGTTACTGTGCCGCCACAATTAGATGACAATACGGTCTATTTTGGGACTTTCTCCGGTACTGTCTACGCAGTTTCACGATAATAGTAGCTGTGAGTGCGGTTCTTTGCCCGTGTCCGCGGTGTGCAGCTGCGGGATATCCTTTGTGCCGTGAACAGCGGATTCTATCTCACAAAGGAGATCGCCACAATGCATGGCCTCAAGCAGCGAGAATGGTCCGAGGGGCCAGTAGCTTGATGAGATATTACTCCTAAGGTCCGTCTGGCGAGAGAACTTCCGGGTTCAGTCGTACCGACCGAATCCGATTCCGAGACATCCAGGCCCTCTCGCCACACCTGAGATCGATCCACGTCAATCACCACATTGTCCATCGATCGCAGATCACCCCACCACACCATTCCCACCACGGGGGAGGGGATCCCGACGTCGGCTTTTGGCCGGCGTTTTCATGACCACAGAACCACCGGAGCGACCGCTCACCAGACCGAAAGGTGGCCAAGAGATTGATAGCCCAAGCGCAACTCGATACACCCGGCGAGGGAACGCAGTCGTTGCCCCCTGCACTCCCGTCGACATCTACCCTCGCCCTCCGATTCCACCCGCCGAGAGCGGACATTTATACCGGAAGCCGCGGCCAACGCCGGCGATGCTCACCGCCGATAGGAGGACCTCCTCGTCGCAGTCGCACTGACCGAATTCTCAGTCCACTACGAAGCTACCGACCCCGAACTCTCGAGCGAAGCGTGGCAGCTGGCGGCCGACCGCCTCGTCGAGTACGACGTCGGGCTCGCACTGACCAGTAACCAGATTCAGTTATTATTCGATAGATAGGCCAATAGGTTGATATGAGATCGATCTAAAGCTACAGATGGCGAGGGAAATACAGGTTCAGTCGTTACTGGCCGAATCCGATCCGAGACATCACCTTCCTCTCGCCACGGATGAGATCGGCACACGTCAATAGCCATATTGTCCCCCGGTCTCAGATCAGACCCACCACCCATCGTTTGACACACCACCAATGGGATGGAGGCTACGACGCTGGCTTCCGGCCGGCGTTTTCTCGAGCGATCACAGTTATGCTGATGAATCCTGACCTTTATCCGAGAAGCCGCGGCCAACGCCGGCGATGCTCACCGATCGACAGGAGGACCTCCTCGTCGCAGTCGCACTGACCGAGTTCAGCGTTCACTACGAAGAAGCGGATCCCGAACTATCGCGAAGAGCGTGGCAGTTGGCTGCCGACCGCCTCGTCGATCACGACGTCGAGCCACGCGAGGCCGTCAACGCGCTCGAAATTGGCGAATAGTGGCAACAATATTATCACCGAACCATCCAATTGAGGAGATATGAATCGGCGGAGACTTTTGCTTGGAAGCGGCGCTGCATTTTCAACCGTACTTGCAGGCTGTTCAAGCACCCAAACGGACGACGGGAACGGAAATGGGGAAAGCCAACCTGACAGGACCTCCGCAAAAAAGCCGCTTGAGTCGTGGAAATGGCTGGGGTCCGGCTCTATTATGGAGGACCCTATCTCAATCGGGAATGGTCTGGCAGTGTTTGACGTGGGGTACGAGGGCGATGATTTCAGTCTTCGGGTGTCCCCGCTTGAGGAAGGAGACCCCTACGAACTCAAGATAGACCGCGAGTATGACGGCGCGTCTGCCACGCTATTTGAGGGTGGGGATTATGTCCTTCATGCCGACGGCAACGGCGCACAGTGGAGTGTCGAAATCCGACACCCTCGAGCGGATAGTGGCAGCATACCGGAGACCATCTCCGATGATGGGCCCGTCGTTGCTGGCCCGTTTGAGTTCGATTCGATAGATGTTGCGCATCTCTTACCCCGCCCTGGAACGGAGTTTGAAGTGACTATCTATCCCGCAGAGGGGGACTCCGGCGAACGCTTAACCACTGGAGAGGGAGGGAAGGGTGAAGTCCCAGTCGACTTTGACGGTGTCGGATGGGTTGATGTCCAGACGTGGTTGCCTTGGCAGATCACGTTCGACTGATTTTCCCTTCTGCGCAGTCCCCCAGCTCGCCCCGGCGGTTCCACAGCTGTCACACCCGCTCGCTGTTGCGCTGTAGCCGATCGCTGAGCCCCTGGAGAAAATCGTCCGCCGACGGCCCGTTGCCCAACTCGATCGAAACCTCGCCGTCGCCGTAGCTGATATCGTCGACCTCCCACGGGACGTCACCGGGCAGCCGATCGATATCGATCGCGTCGACGAGCGATGCACCGACCTCCTCGTCGGGGACCGTCACGCTCGCGTCGACGATCGCGTCACCGGTCCGTTCGACCGCGTAGAGGGCGTACTGGTCACACATCTGCTTCGAGGCGAGTCCTGGGATATCCTCGATGATCGTCTTCGGGTTCTCGCCGGCGCCACCCTCGGTGAACTCGCCTCGAGGCTTGACCTCGGCGTCGATCGACACGGTCTGCCCGTCCAAGAGCGCCCCCTCGGAGAGCGCCTTGATCTGGGGCTGTCCGTCCACAGTCGCGTAGCGGATCTGATAGTCCTCTCCTCGAGTGAACTCGGTCTCGCTGCTGGAGTCATAGATCGTCTCCTTTCGCTCGACGATCTTCGCGTCGGGGAACGGCAGGTCCACCCACGAGCCGATCGCGACGTCGACGGTCTGGCGAGTCACCTGGGCAGCGCTGCCGTAGATAACGGCCTTCTCGACGACGTCCTCAGTCTGGCGATCGACCGAGTAGTCCGCGACCTCGGGGTCGATGGTGACCTCACGCTGCCCGAGCTGGGTCCACTCGATCGAGCGCGTGTCGCCATCGGCCTGGACCTCGAAGACGAAGTTGCCGATGTCGGCGACCTCGCGGAGGACGTCGATCAGCTGCCCGTCGAACGACCGGTTGGTCAGCACCGGCGTCGCGTCAAGCACACCCTCGAGGGAGAGCGAGTCGACGCCCTGAGTCTCGTACCCGTAGCGGGGCGTGACATCCCGCGCCGACAGCGTCTCGTCGTATCCGACGGAGACGCGAGCGGCGGCCGTCGTCGACAGCTCCGAGTACGTGATCGAGTGGCTCGAGGCGTCGGTGACTGTGTTCCAGGAACCAGTGCCGTTGCTCCGCAGCGCCAGCGCCGGCGCCGCGTCACCGTTGTCCATCGTGACCTCGAGAGCGACCTCGCTGATCGCCAGCGGCGTTGTGATCTCGCCGAGTTCGACGTCGAGCCGATTGGGGTAGAGCGGCGGATCATCGAGATGGCCGCCGGCCTCGTGGACCTGGTTGTCCCACGTCGACGGATCATGCCAGCGCGTGTCGAAGAAGACGATCAGGTCGACGACGTAGTTGCCGTCAGCCGAGGAGGCTTCGGTGATGACGAGGTCTCCGCTGCTGCTGTCACTCGGCGTGTTCGCAAACAGCCCTGTAAGATCTACCCAGTTCGGACTCGAAGAGTCAGAGTTACTCCACGAGAACGACGTTTCGCCATTGAGGACGAACTCGGTGTCCGGCGCGTCGGTATAGACCCCCTGGCGAACGGCAACACCGAGGTGTTCGCCCGGGATAGTGTACTCGAAGCCCGTCGACGTCCCCGTGTTGGCCGTGTCCGCCGTCCCAGACACGTAGCTGTCGTTACTCGCCGATCCCGTGAGATCCGTGACGTAGCATGTCTGTAGCGGGACGATCCGCCCATCGACGAACTTGAGAGGCATCGTCTCATCGGCGATCGCCGACCGGGCAGCCTCGGAGACTGCCTGCTCGAGCTCGAGGTCAGTGTCGGCGGCCTGGAGTGTGACTGGTTCCTCGTCGACGTCGGGGTTGTCGACGTTGTATGCGTAATCTGTGTAGGTGCTGATGAGGTCGCGCACGAACTCGTGGGTCGGCTGGATGTCGACGTCCTCGACGACGCGCCGATCGAGCTGCGTCCCGCCCCGGCCCTCAAGGACGGTCTGCTTCGAACCAGACCCCTCCTCGAGCCTGCGGTGTTCCAGGACCTCCACGGGCTGGCGATCGCCGTCGTGCCAGACCCGTAGCGGCGCGTCGTCGACGGCGTCCGAGTGCCAGCGCTCTCGAAACGGAACCGGGATCTCGACGCGGGGGAACCCGTTGATCGTCGGCCGGCGGACGGCGCCGTCGAGTGGGTCCGGTGTTAGGACCGTCCCGCTTGGATGGTCGACCTCGAGGTGCCAGCCTCGCGGCGGGACTGCACGATCGGAGAGGCCGATGGTCTCGGTCGTGGTCGACTTGACCCCACTGTCGGCAAATTGCCACTGGGTGAGCGTCCGGACCTGATAGCGGTATGGACGATCAGGGGCGACGGTTTCGTCGGAGAAACTGGCGACGTCGTCGGCGACGGACCCCGCGAGATCGCCGCTCTCGATCGGTGTCTCGCTGGCATACTCGTAGTCTTCGCGCTGCCGATAGATTTGGTGCGAGCCGCGGAAGTCGTTGTTTATCGTCCACTGGACGTCCAGCGAGGTGGCCCCGATGTTCGCGAATGACAGCGAGTCCGAGGCCAGCAGTTTTGTGATCTCCTCAGCAGCGATCCACGAGCCGGTGACATGGTCGGTTTGAGTTCGAATCCGGACGCTGTACTGCTCGCCACCGAGGATGTTCTGAATCGTATGCTGATACGTCCCGTCCCACGGGATCGTTGCTTCGGGTTCATACGGCGGATGATCGCCATCTGGATCGTCGTCGCGAAGTTCGATCCGGAACTCGCCGTTGTTGAGGTTCGCGCTCCAGTTCGCGATCAGCGATTCAGCGTTGCTCGCATCGAGCGCCATTGAGTCGACATCCGGAAGGTCGGTAGTGAACGTGACTGGCATTATTGGTCCTCCGTGGAGGTGTGTTCAGTCTCCGCGACGACCCGCACGTCGTATTCCTCGCCATGCAGAAGACCAGTGATCGTTTCCGCCTCGGTCCCTCGAGAGACGGTACTGAACGTCGTCCACGAGTTCGCATCCGACTGGCGGTACTCGACGCGAGTGTCCCCGTAGTTGTGGGTAGCTGTCCACGAGAGGCTGCCCGAGGTTGCAGTGTTCGCGTCGACGGTGAGGGTCGTTGGAGCGGGGAGGACCGTGATCACGGTCTCGAGAGCCGATGAACTGCGCCACCACGAATCGGTTGAGCCGCGACGGAACTGCTGATAGAGGCTATCGACGCGGATGTCGTACTGCTCGCCGTCGAGAAGTCCCGTCGCGGTGTAACTCGTGGTTTCCACGATACTTGTTTTCGAGAGGCTGTCTCCCGATCCAGATCGCCGCTGTCGCCACTCCTGAAAGTGGGCAGGGGCGTCACTGAGGGAAGCGTTCAGTGTCCACGAGCCAGTGATCTCACCTTCGGTGGTGGCATCGAGTGACAGCGCTGACGGTGCAGCCGGGCTCGTATACTCGTGGAGGATGTCGGAGACGACAACGCGGTCGAACTCGGCGTAGTCACCTGAACCCCCATACCCGACGAGACGGACGCGGTTGTCTGTCGACAGCCACGACGACGGGACCATCGCGGAGACCTCGACCCAGCCCTGCTTGTTGAACTCCCAGCCAAAGTGGCGAAGTGTCTGCCACGCCGAACCGTCGTACCAGTCGATCCCGATGGACTCGCTGCCCGCATCCATCGATCCAGCGGCCATCGCACATTTGACGATGACATCCGACTCGCCAGAGAGATCGCCGAGGGTCTTGCTGACTGAATCGCCAGACTCGAGATGAGCGTAGTATGTCCCTTCATCCGCGCCGGAGATCCCCGAGTCACCGACCGGCTCTTCGCCGGAGAGGACGCCAGAGTCGCCATCTGAAAGGTTCGTCGTATCCCAGTTTCCGAACCCTCCGCTTTCGAAGTCGTCCTCGAAGTAGACGTTGCCCTCGTTGCCGTAGTCGGCGTAGACCCACTCGGAGAACTCAGTATTCGGATTATAGGACCGTAGCCGGAACTGATAGCGGGCATCTTCTTGCAGTTTCGAGTTCGAACTAACACTGAACGATACGCTGCCGCCCCAACTCGTGCTGTTGTCGAAGTAGCTCCAGCTACTATAGCCGTTTCCGGTGTCTTCGCGATATTCGATCTGGGTTCCGTAATGGAGATCGCCTTGCTCAGTCCACGAGATCTCGACCGTATTCGCGTCTGGTCTCGAGACGCTCGGGTTGTGCGGCGGGATCGGCGATGTGTAGACTGTCCCACTAGAGACCCAGCCGGATGTACTATCTGAGGTCTCCGCCCGGACTCGGAACTGGAACGACGAATCGATGCCGACCTGAGAGTCGTAAGAAGAATCACTACTCGGGTTATAGGCCGCAGAGGTCGAGCTTGGCAGCGTTGGCCCTCCAGATGGGTCTTGATAGCCGCTCCCGTCACGGTCTATTTGGACACGATAGTCCTCGGGTATAAACCCGCTACTCGGCTCGTCCCATGAGACTGTAATTTGGTCATCGGTGTCGGTTGTAGCCGAGACGTTCCGGGGTTCGCCCGGCACTTTGGTCATCGGGGCCGGATCGCCGTTGGTCCCAATGCTGACTACGTCGAAGTCTTGATCGATGGGATTGTACGACCCAACCCCAACGTACCCCGACGTAAGGGTACTATCCGACGCTTGGATCATCCATCCGGGCTCGCTGTTGCCATCTTCCCAGATTTTCGCTTTCAGATCCGTTCCTTCGACGCGAAATCGAATCCAGTAAAATGTACTCGTTTGGACGCTAAAACTGGTTTCGGCCATATTAAAGTCGTCGCCACTTTCAGCGTATTTGGTGATGGATAGATCATTGTCGCTTATACCAACGAAATAGCCCACTTCGGAAGTGTTCGTTATTTCTGATCTCACATAGCCATCGAATATATCATTGACAGAAGAGGCTTGGACCTTGTAGAGAAGTTCGACATCTGAGGCGGTCCCTACACTCTCCCAAATTATACTGTACCGTTGATTATCGTCATAGGCTGGGGCGAACTCCAGATAATCCGAATACGTATTCAGATCCCAGTCGTCTTGTTCACTCGCAAAGTTCGGAGTCCAGTCAGTGAGGAGGTCGTCATAATCCGCCCAGTCAGTGAAGTCAGTGTAGTATTGTGCCATCTATCGACGCACCTCGTTCCGGGCCACGAGCCCCTTGCTCGCGTTCGGATCCACGACGGTCGTCGACGCGATCGGCGCCAGCCAGTCCTCGAGCGCCGTCGGGATCGGGCCCGCCTCGTTCGTCGGGATCGTGAAGAGGACGTCCTCGGCGCCGCGGGTGAGGATCGCGTCCAAGGCGAACAACTCGCCGTCGACGTCGAAGGTCAGCTGGGCGCGGTCCCGAGCCATCGCGACGTCCATGAGGTCGACGTCGAACAGCGTGACCGTCGACGGCTGATCGGACTCGAGGCCGACCGTCGTCCAGGTCGAGTTGGTCGCGTCCCAGCGCTGGGCCTCGAGGGTGCCGGCGGCCTCCTCGAGTCGCAGGCGGATCAGCCCGTTGTCGATCACGACCTCGCCGCCGACGCCGGTCTTCGGCGAGAAGACTTGAGCCCAGTCGGCCCTGTCCTCGGATCCTTGGGTATCGAAAACGCTGATGTCGACGTCACCGTCGGCCTCAAGATTGAGGTCGTAGATAAGCGCCGGCGACCCGGTCCCGACTGCAGCCTTGCCGTCGGCGATGTCGAAAATCTCGACGTCGCCGCCGTCGGCGCTGCGATTTTCGATCGGAGTCGCGAGCTGGCGTGCTTCGGACTCGAAGTCAAACCACTGGACCCGATCCGCGACCGCCGGGAGGCCGACCAGGAGCGTCGTATCGTTGCCCCACTCGTGATCGACATCGGTGTTCGGGTCTGTCTCGAGGACTCGGTAGTGCGACTGATCGGTTCCGCTACGGGACAACGTCAGCGGTACTGCGTGGTGATCGTCACCGCCGTCCTGCGAGAGGACGACATCGCGATCGACGCTCGAACCCACGTAGTAGCCCTCGAGGTCGGGCTGGGATGGGATCGAGACCGCAACCGGCGCGAACGTCGGTTGTGAGAGCAGATGCTCGAGTTCCGACGCACGGACCCGGCCTCGCGGACCGTCGGCGACGACGTCGAACGAGATCTCTGGGGCCGGCCCCGCGAGCATCTCCGCCGACCCGCGATCGTCGAGCGGTGTCTGTTCAGTGGTGTCGGGACTGGCCCCGACGCTGATCTGTCCGACTTCGTCGGGTTCGAACTCGAGTGTGTGCAGTTGCATCGCTATGGACCGGTGCTGTTGATCTCCTCTTCGAAGACGCCCTCAGCGGTGTCCTCCATGATTTTCTCGAACTCACGGCAGTTGTGTTCCAGCTCGACGCGCAGCCGGAGCGAGGTGAGATCCTCCCGGAGCAGTTTTAGCTCCTCGAGGATGCTCTGGACAGTAGAGTCGTCGCTCTCGTCCTCATCCCCGCTTCCCGAACTGTCTTCGGCGAGCATCGCTTCGACCGACTGTTCATCGATATCCTCTGACGACATCGAGGGACCCGACGCCGTTTCGGGGGCCTCCGCCCCCTCGATATCGTCCCAGACAGACTGGATGTACTCGGCGCGTTCCTGCTCTTCCTTCAGATCCTGCTGGGCGACGCTCGCGACGGCGTCCTTGTCGACGTCGGTGATGTCCTCTGCGTTCCGGGCGCTTTCGAGTTGCTTCTCGAACTTCTCGATTTCCGACCGTCGTTCCTCGATCTCCCCCCGACGGAACTTGAGCATCCTCTCGCCCTCCTCGGAGATGATGCCGTTCTCCTTTGCACGCTCGAGGCGCTCGACTTCCTCTTTTATCCCGGAGATCTCTGCTTGGCGTTGTCCGATCTCCTCCTGGAGGTGTGACTCGACCTCTTCTGGCTTGATCCCCTCGACGAGGCCGTTCTGGAAGCCACTCCCGAAGTCCTGGCCTGCTTGTTGGCCCATGGATTCGGTGTCGGGCATCTGCTCCTGGAGGTCTTTTTCCGACGGCATCTCGCCCTCGAAGTCTCCGGTGTCCATTTCCTCGCTGACGCTTCCGCTGGTGGTGGCGTCCGGCATCGAGATTCCCATGTCGACATCGCCACCCTCGATCTCGATCCCGGGGATCTTGTTGATCTTGGCGATGACCCAGTCGAGGAAATCACCGAACGCGCCGGCGACTTGTCCCGTCGCGTCCGAGATCCCGAAGATCTTCTCGATGAACCAGTCGATACCGTTGACGATCGGGTCGATCGCCCACTCCGTGTAGTCGCGAACGCCCTTCCAGTTGCGCTGGTAGGCGACTGCGAAGGCACCGACGCCAGCGACCAGCGCCGCGATCGCTGCGACGAGCGCGTAGAGGGGGACGGTGATCGGGCCCAGCGCAACTTGTGCGCCGACGGCGGCAGCTGCCATCCCTGTGAGGCCTCCTTGGGCAGCGATCGTCGACGGGACGAGTGCCCCAGATAGCGCCCCCGAAAGGCCGAGAGACGCCCCAGATAGGACACCGTACGCCCCTGAAAGGGCGACGACCGACTGAGCGAGCAGCCCGGCCATCATAAGGACAGGGCCGAGTGCTGCAGCGACCCCCGCAGCAGCGATGATCGCCTTCTGCTGGCCGTCGCTCAGACCTTGGAACTGTTGAGCGGCCCCTTTGACGTAGCGGGTCGCTGTCGAGAGCATCGGTATCAGTTGCGACCCGATCGCAATACCGACAGACTCGATATTAGATCGGGCCATCTGCATTTGGGCGTTAAGCGTGGCGCGCTGGGTTTGGGCAACGTCCTCGCTCGCGCCTTCGGCCTCGCGAAGCCGTTGCGCGTTCCGTTCGAGCGCGTCCGATCCCTCTGAGATTAGTGCAGCCATCGCCGGCCCCGCCTCGGTCCCGAAGATCCGCGCCGCGTCTCCAGCTTCAACGCCGGCCTCCTCCATGTTCTCGAGAATCTGTGTGAGTGAGAGGACGTTGCCCTCCGCGTCCCGAGTCTGGACGCCCATCTCATCGAGGCGCTTGGTGACTGGCGACGCCTCGTCGGAGATTTGGGACAGAACGTTCCGCAGCGCCGTCCCGGCCTGTTCGCCCTGGATACCGACATCGCCCATCTGACCGATCGCGGCGGATGTCTCCTCGATCGAGACGCCGAGCGACGAGGCAATCGGGGCGACCCGAGACATCGCAGTACTCATGTCCTGCATCGTCTGGTTGTGGTTGGTGACCGTCGCGGTGAGCGTGTCCGTCACTTCGGACATCTCGCTGGCCTCGTAGTTGTACGCCGACATCACGTTCGTCGCGACGTCGGTCGCCTCCGCCATCCGCATGTTCCCGGCCTCGGCAAACGCGGCAACCTGGGGCATCGCTTCCATCGCTTGCGCGGCGTCGAGTCCGGCAGAAGCGAGGTAGTAGTAGCTCTCCGCCGCTTGGTTCGCGCTGTGGGTGGTCGTGTTCGCGACCTGCCTCGCTCTCTCCTCGAGGTCCTCGCGCATCGCCTCGTCGACGTCGCCCATGACGGCGATCGACCGCTGCATCGCCTGGTCGAAGTTCGCCGCCGTACGGGCTGAGAGGGCACCCATCGCGGCGAGCGGGGCCGTGATCCCCATCGTCATCGACTTCCCGGCGGCTGTCAGCTTCTCTCCCGTTTGCTGGGCTCGATCACCGAAGCCGTCGAGATCCCGCTTCGCGGTATCGAGTTTCGACTCGAAGTCGGACTTGTCCAACTCGAGGACGGCGGTGAGTGTTGATATCGTTGGCATAGCTGTCGTGGTGTCGAAAAGTCGTCATATAGAGAACTGATCGCCGAGCTTCTGGCGCTCTTCCTGATACTCTTTATACCGAGTGATCCAGAAGGCCTTCTCCGCCTCGTCCATCGCGAAGAACTCCTCGGGGCGGTAGCGCTGCTCGCGGTTCAGCCACTCGAGGAACCGTCCGATAGGAGAGTCTGCAACATCTCGAGCTGTTGCGACTGCGTCTCGCCCTCTCCAAGCGCCAAAAAATCCTGGTAGAGCTCGCTGACTTCGTCCTCGGTGAACCCGACCGTCTCACGCCAGACCGACGGCTCGTTGAACGATGGATCGACGGCGTGATCGGACAGCGTCTCCTCCATCTGCTCGATTCCGACCTGGGCCTCCTCGAGGAGGTCGAAGATATCAGCATCGTCCTGAGCCTTCTCGAGGACGGCCTGCTGGCGGTCCTCGAACTCCTGCTGTGTCTCGGGGTCGGGATACAGGAACTCGATCTCGACGCCATGGCGTTCGACGGTGAACGTGTCTCGCGATCGGGCGTCGAAGAGTTGCTGGGCCTTCCCGTAGAGTTCAGCCGTCTCGCGCTTCTGTTCGCGCTCCTGTTCTTGCATCGTGTCGAGCGCCGAGTTCGCGGCGCTGGCGTTGGCTACGGTCATGGATCAGTCGGGTTAGGCGCTCGAGTAGTCGATCCAGACATCCCCCTCGATCCAGGTCGTCCACGATGCCGTCGGCGGCGTCGCGGATGGGTCGATCTCCGGCGACGTGACCTCGCAGTCTTCGAAGCGATGCAGGAGCTCGGAATCGGCCACCATGTCGACCGTGCTGAAGTCCGGCTCGTCCGCGAAGTACGCGATCTCGAGGTACTCGTCGCCGTTGATCTTCCGGTCGGAGCTGTCGAACGTGATCTTCCCGTTGGAGTCGGCCACGCCGATCATCTCGAGCGCCTCGAGGTCCGGCGCGATCGCCGACGCGACTTCGACGTCGACCGTGTTGTTCGTTCGGATCCGCTTGGTGCGCCGCTGAGAGCCGGGGTTGAAGTCGTCGTCCGACTCGTCGATCGACACCGAGAGATCGTCTTTAGTGCACAGCCCGAGTACGGTTCGGACTGGATCGGTCCCGCTCTCGTCGCAGTGGACGACCGATACGATACTACCCTCGACTTCGAGATCGTTGGTGATGTCTGCCATAGGTTACTCCTTGAGCGTGATCTGCGATCGGTTGATCTTCGTTTCGCCGTTGAACTCGGCGGTGACCTCGACCAGGTACGTACCCTCGCCGTTCGCGTCGGCGTCGGTGTCCCAGACGTACTCGAACTCGCCGACGTCGTTGTGCGTCATCGCCTGGGCCGAGATCACTTCGGTCCCGTCGCTGTTGGCGGTGATCGTGATGTCGGCATCGGGTGTGTCATCGGTGTCCTGGTCGTCCGGATCGACCGTCCCTGCCGCGTTCGTGTACGCGATCTGGATCGGGACGTCCTCGCCGGCGTAGGCTGATTTGATCGTCATGTTATGGTTCTCCGGGGCCGTAGATGGCCAGTCGGCCGGTCACCCGGCCAGTGTCGTCTCGACCGAACGCCGCATCGGGCTGAGCGTTGGTGAGCTGTGCGTCGACGTGTGCGGTTGGACCGCGGGAGATCTCTCCTGATGGCATAGTCTATCGCGTGTAGGTCGTCGTTAGCCAGTCCTGCGTGAGCGCGAGGCGGTCACCGGTGACCTCAGTCCAGCTGCTCGAGTCGGTGCCGCTGGGCAGCAGTTCCGGCGCGTCGACGGCGACGTCGAGTCGATCGGCGACCGCCGCCATGATCTCGGCCATCCGGAAGGTCGGGGCGTCCTGCTCGGAGCGCCAGGCGTCCTTCGCGATGACCGCGACTTGGACCCGGAACTGCCGCTCGATCGTCGAGAACTCGCGCTGGGAGTTCGAGGTCTCCGTGACCGGCTGGACGCGGACGACGACCGGGTACTTCTGGGGATCTTTCGGCCAACCCTCGTCGATCGCGCTGGTGTCCTTGAGGTGCCCGACGAGCTCGTTGTGGTCCCGCAGGTCGACGATCGTGTCCCGCAGGGCGTCGTGCATTCCGTAGGTCATAGATCGAACTCCATGATCCGCTCTTCGCCGTTGATCGCGCCGACGACGAGCGCGCGGCCGAGTGACGGCCACGTCCAGATCTGTCTAATCTCGAGCGTGACGGTGAGGTCGGAGACGTCGGTCATGCGTTGCCCTCCTGCGCGGCAACGCGGAAGACCAGCTGCTCGATGTCGCGGATCAGCGCCATCTGCTCGCGGTCCATCGCCGGCCGGAGCATCGGTTGCGCGGCCATCTTGCTGGTCCCCTTCTCGACGAACTCGGCGTAGTCCGCGGTGTTGCCGACCTCGGTCATGATCGTCCCGCGTCGAGCCTCGGTCAGCCCCGTCCACGACGCCCGGAGGTTCCCGGTGTCGACAGGGCTGCGCTGCTGGGCTTCCTTCTGGATGTTCTGCTCGGCTTCTTCCATCCGCTTCATGAGCTGGTCGTCAGCACTCTCGACCATGCTCTCGAAGGCCTCTTGAGCGGCGTCGGGGCCGAAGCCGCTCTCGAAATCGAGGTTGGCGTCCATCGTCAGACCTCCATTCTCGTTACCTCGAGTTCGACGTACTCTGGAACGACCGAGTCGAGCCGCTGGACGTTCGGCGGCTGGGTCGCGAACCGACCATCGGCACTCGTGAGGTCGACGCGGTCGTCAGCCTCGATCTCGAGTTCGTAGTTACCCCCCGTGATCGAGCCGACGTCCACTGGATCGACGTACAGCCGATAGACCTCCTGCGGCCATTCCGAGTAGACCTCGCGGATGTACTCGGCGCTGCGCTGCTCGGACCGTACCTCGGCGGCCTCGACGTCGGCCTCGTCGTAGACGACCTCGCCGTCGACGTAGTCCCACTGGTCATCCTCGAGTGACAGCGGTACCCACTCGTAGACCGGCTCGGTCTCGCCGTACGGACCCTCTTTGGATCCGACCTGGCGCTCGACGAAGAACACCGCCTCGTCGTTTTCGAAGCCAGAAAGCATGGGTCAGGTCAGTCCCTCGTGTCGGGGACGCTGATCGATGCGGTCTTGTTCGTCGCACCGATTCCCAGCAGTTCGTCCGTCGCCCCGAGCCGGCGAGCGTCAGCTCGGAGTTCGTCGACGGACGACTCCTCGTAGGACTTCTGTGCGTTCCCGACCTGTTGGCTGCTGGCTGCCCGGTCGAGTTTCGTCGCGATGTGCAGCGCTGCCAGCACGGCCTCGAGGTCGCGCCGGTCTGGCTCGTCGAGGCCGCCGACGTTGTCGTCGCGATCGATATCGCGAGCCTTGCGCTCGATGACCTTCTGGATCTTCTCGTCGCCCAGCTTCGTGTCGATCTCGAGGCGGACATCCGTCGGCGTTGCGGTGGCCATCCGTTACCCCTCGAGTTCGTTCAGTCGCGAGTCGATCGCGTTCTTCGCGGTCGTGCGATCGTCGTTCTGCTTTTCGGCCTCCTTGATCGCGTTGAGGAGGTCGACATCGTCGACATCCGCGATGCGATCTTCCAGCTCTGGGACGTCGAGATCCTTCGGGTGAGGATCGAGACCGTCGACGGCCAGCTCGCCGGTGGCGTCCCCGGCACCGGTGGCCCCTCCGTCGTCGTCGACGTCTTCTTCGACGATCGCGAGCGTACGCGGGTGGCGATCGACGATCCGTTCGGGGACCTCGAGCTCGTCACCGCGAGTGTACTGTTCACGGTCGAACCGGAACTGTGCGCCGGCGACCCGGACGCGGACGGTTGGCTCGCTCATATCAGATCACCTTACGCGTTGATACCGGTGATCCGAGCGATGCCGCGCACGCCGTCCGGCGATCGGCGGACGAACGGCGTCCGGCTCGAGAGGGTCTTGTTGCGCAGGCCGAAGCCGCCGTCGACCTCCCAGTTCGTGTTCGTGACGCCCTGGGCGACGACCATCTGGAAGTACCGCGGATCGTTCAGCAGCAGGATCGCGCTGTCGGCGTCCAGGCGCGGCGCCGGGACGATGTTGAGGTACGGGTACTTCCGCTCGAGGCGCTCCATGATCGGCTCGTCGGTCGCGGAGGTCTCGTAGTCCTCGCGGTCGACCTCGCCCCACAGGGCGCGGGGGACGAAGATCCAGCCGCCGACCTCGGAGACCAGCGGGACGTCGTCCTGATCCTGAACATCGGTCTGATCCTCGACGGTGTCGTGGAGTTCCTTGAAGTCGGCGAGGATCTCTTCCGGGCTGTTGACCCAGCCGTTCGAGCCGCTGGCCTGCAGGATGAGATCGGCGTCGGAGTCGAGGCCCGTTGCCGCGAGGGTGCCGCGGTCGGTCGGAATCTCGCGACCTTCGCCGTTCCAGAGGAGGCCGTGCTCCGAGCGGTTGAGCGCTCGGCGAGCCTCCTGACCGACGCTGGTGTCGAGGTCGTCACCGAACTGCATCGCGTTCTGGACCTCGCGGCTGTCGAACTCGTAGTCGACGTGGTGGATCCAGAGCGGGACGCCGTGGAGGGCGTTCGCAGGCATCTCTTGGACGCTGCGGGCCCGCGCATTCATGCTCCGGTTGGCTTCGAGGCGGGTGGCGCGGAGGCGGTCGAAGTACGCGTAGCGGAAGAGGCTCGCGCTGACGCCGAAGCCAGCGCCGATCAGCTGGTCGATGACCGTCGACTGGACGAACTGGTCGTCGAGGATGGTCTCCGCGTACTCCTGCCAGGAGTCGACCTGCATCGCGGAGTCGGCGGTCAGTTCCGCCGACGGCTGCTTGATCCCGATCGCCTGGTCGAGATCGTCCCACATGTCCGGACCGAGCGGGGACTGGGCGCGGATCTGCTTCCACGCCTGTTCACGCTGTTTTCTGACCGGGTTGAACAGCGCCGTTTCGTGGAGGCGCGACGCCCCCTCGAACTCTTCGGCCATCTGCGGGTCGTGCTGCGTAACGCTATCAGTAGTTGCCATGAATGCTCACCTCAGTAGAACTCCACGAGAACGTGGGTCGGGTCGTCGCCGCTGCTCATCGTCACACCGTCCTCGTCCGCGATCGTCGCGACTGCCTCAGTCGGCGAGCCGCCGCTGATGACCTCGAGGTAGCCGTTGGCGTTCCAGCCGAGGTCGGCGCCCTCGGTGTAGGTGTCGTCGGTGCCGTCGCCGTCGACGTCGGCGTAGGCGACGAGCAGTCGGGCCTCGTCGTGGCTCTGGAAACCGATCGTCTCGACGTTCGAGCCCGCCGGGTAGGTAATCTCCAGCGGGCTCTGATTCGTCTCGACCCCACGGCTGCCGGGGTTGCGCTGTTCGCGAACGACGCGCTTGGTCTTCGAGTCGGCACCGGCGACCGAGTAGCCGCCAGCCCCACGAACGACGCCCTGACCGGGCTCAAGGGCCTCGAGGGCCTCGTCGTCGTCGTAGTCTTCGGCGTCGTTGGTCTGTGCGAGAACCGACGTCTGCGTGTTGAGTTGCGTCATCTATCTCACCTCAGTTCTCCGCGACCCCGGTGCCGTACTCGTCGGGGTCTTCCTCGCTGTTGTCTTCGGCGCCGCCCGCCGCCGGCGAAGCAGATGCCGTGATGCCAGCCGACCCGGGAAGCCCCACGCCGCCGTTGCCGGCGACGCGATCGTGTTCTCGATCGACGAGCGCGTCCGCGGAGGCCATGAGGTCCTCGCGGTCGTCCTCGTCGTACTGGTCGGAGTGGGCGATGATCTCGTCGACCTTCTGCCCCTTCGTGGCTTCTTCCTGGGCCTGGGCGACGAGATCGCCGGCGTTGTCCTCGGTGACGAACCCCTGCTCCTCGAGGGCGGCCTTCGCCTCGGCAGGCGTCATCTCTCCGAGCGTCTTGCCGTCGCTGCCGTTGTCCGGGTCGTCGTTGCTACCACCGTCGCTGCCACCGTTACTGGCGGCGTCCTCGGCGGCGAGTTCGTACGTCTGTTCGAGTACGGTGTCGTCCATCGCCTCGAGGGACTCCTTGTCGAAGTCCGCGTTGGCGGTCAGGAACGTGATGTACTGCTCTCGAGTGTTGTCGTCCATGTCTGTCGTAGGAGTGTCGTCCACAGGGGATTCCGCCCCTATCGTTTGCGTACCAGTCTTCTGTCCACCGCCGGCGCCGGCCGTGACGTCCGCTTCTGGCGGAGCCACACCGACGAACGCCGAGTCGTAGAAGTAGCCACCGTCAGCGCTCGTGATGAGGTCCAGCATCTCGCCGTCCTCGCTCGCGTAGTGAAGCGCGACGTAGACGTCGGCATCCTCCTCAAGCGGCTCGTCCAGATCGATCGCCTGATCGGTGAGGAGTTCGCCGGCCGAGACTGCGTCAGCCTCGCCAATCGAAGGGCTAAGTCCTGGACCGATGTCCGGGTACTCGGTACCCTCGAGATGAGCGCACGCCATCCAGCGAGCGTCTTCGAAGCCGGCTTCAGCGACGCGGATCGCTTCGCCGTCGCTGGTCTGCGGCTCTACACGGATGAAGCCACGCCGGTCACCGCGATCGCCGATGATACCGAACTTCCGAGCCAGTCGTTCGACCAGGCTCTCGGTGTCATCGTCTGCGGCACCGTCATCGTAGGCAGCGGTCAGCTGGTCGCGGAAGTCTGTGGAATGCGTGAACGACGCCAGCGCCTCGTTCGGGCCCCACTCCGCGGTGTTCGATGGACTGTCGCCCTTCGAGACCACGGAGAGGTCGAGGAACTTGATGTTCGACGCCTTGACGTCGGCCTCGGGATCATCGTACGGCTCGACCTGGAATCGTGGGTGGACAGAGACCTCGTACGTCCCGCCACGAACGCCGTCGGCGATATCCCGATCATGGGTCGTCGCTTCGTAGCCGACTGCATCTGCTTCCTCGATCCAACCCGCCTTCGGGACCTTTCCGACCGTTTCGTCGGTCGGCGGCGGGTATACCGGACGGCCGCCGTCGTCTTCGGGATGGTCGGTCGTGAGCGGTTCGCCAGCCTGAGACTCAGCTGCCTTCTGGAGTTCCTCCGCAGGCATCAGGACTCGTGTCCCGTCGTCCATGTGGAGGATGTCCCCAGCAGCGACCGCGATGCCGCTGAAGCGCCATGGCGGCTCATCATCGTCGTCTTGACCTGCGGTTAGCCGAGCCGTTCGGGCCGACACCCGCAGGTCATGCGTATCGTTGTTCTTCATGGTTGCATCGGCCCAGGACCTCGCCCCTCACCGCTCGCGCGGTGGGTGTCGTACGGGGGTCATCGGGCCCGGGATTAAGCTGCCGTCTGAGTTGGTGAGAAGTGAGCGACCAGTTCCTGGGCGCCGTCGACGTCCGTCGCTGCGAGCGCCTCGTAGCGCTCACGCGACTCGTCGACGAACGCACCAGTACGGTACATCGCGACGAACTCGTGGGGGTGTGCCTCCAGCGCCGCTGCGGCGGCCTCGTTCACGATCGGGATCACCGCGCAGCGACACTGCGGATGGATCGGTGGCTGGTTCTCTGAGCCCTCGAACTCGTCGAGCGTCCAGGGGCCGCGCTGGGCGACCGAGGCACACCGATCGCAAACGCGCTGGTCGCCGGCGGTCTGGACCTGCACCTCTGGCTCGAGGCCAACTGAGTTGATACCCTGCTGCCGGTAGCGCTCGATCGTCGACTGCGTGTGGGCGTTGATCGTCTCGGTCCTCGCAAGAACTGTTGCCCGCGTCTTCCCGATCTTGTTGACCCGATCGGTGATCCGGCGCGCCATCTTCGTCGGGTTCTCGCCGGCCGCGATCCCGTCGGCTAGTTCGCGGGTGACCTGCTGGGCGACCGCGTTGGTGATGCCCTCGAGTTCGGCATAGTTCCGACTGAATAGGACCTGCAGCTTCCGCTCGTGAACCGGCATCTCGACCAACTCCCGGGCCGCCTTGGAACCGGTCGACTCGATATCGAGGCCAGCTTGGCGAAGGTTCGTGTCGGCGTCCTCAAGGCCGCGCTCGTACGCCCGGCGTACCCAGACGTTCTCGTCGCGATCGATGACCTCGAGGACCTCCGATTCCTGAGCGGTCTGGAGCCACTCCCGGAAGCGCTCGATGCGCTCGCTCGGCGGAACCGTGCTGAGGTCCGGTGGCTCATCGACCGCCCGTAGCTCGACGTCGCGATCCGCGGACGCGAACGTGTCGAGCAGCTCCTCGACCTGCTCGTCAGAGAGATCGTCGTCGCGAAGGCCGAAGATGTCCTCCTCGATGACGGCGTCGCGGATCGTACTGTTGATCCGACCGAACGCCCCGCGGAGTCGGCGAGCGTACGTCTGCCGGATCGTCTTCGTCTTAGTCGGATCCTGCTGCTGGGCATGGAGGTGGTGCCGGTCGCCGGATAGGGAAGCAGCGCTGCTCATGTCTCAGTCATCAGCCTCCGCGGAACCGAACGCGGACTCGAACTGTGCCGCGACCTCCGGATCAGCTTCGTCCAGTTCCGGGAGGTCAGCGTCCTCGAGCTCGGACGGGAGATCGCCGTCCTCGATGAACTCCAGCTGCTGCTTGGGGGTGAGGACGCCGGGCGCGACCTGCAGCCACGTCTCGAGGACCTCGGCCCGAGTCTTGCGGATCTCTGCCTGGTCCGACTCGGACATCTCGGCCAGCGGCTGCCAGTCGACCTCGTAGCCCTCGCCTCGAGGCTCAGCGATCGTACCGATGTCCTGGAGTCGGTCGATGGTCGCACGGACGATCTGCGGCTCGACGAACTCGTTTCGCCGCTCGGCTATCTTGCCGTACCACTCCTTGAGGTCCTGCGTGGTGGCCCGCTCGCCGGTTTCGTTGCCCTTCAGGACAGACTGGGGAAGACCCGTCTGGGCACTGACCGCCTCGATGTTCGGGTCGATGACCGGCTGCGGGTCGATATCCTCGCCGCCGAGACTCTTGACGTCGTCGGCGCCGTGGGTCCGAAGGACGTTCTCGAGGCCGTGTTGCCAGCGCTGGAGGTGTTCGCGGAGTTCGTCACCGTCGTCCTCGAGGTTGAAGTCCTCGGAGATGTTGATGTGGATACCCCACGCAGCGGCTCGGTAGACGAGTTGGCCGGCGGCGCCGAGCGTCTTCTCGATGTCGACCAAGTTGTTGTAGACCGGCTTCTGCCGCGGGATGCCTCGAAGCTCGTCGTCCAGAAGCTCGTCCGACGGGATGTGGATGACCCGCTGCCAGTGGACGTCGACCGTCTCGTCTCCCTGATGCTGGATCACGGTCTCGTACTCGTTCTCGTCCGAGAGGTCGAGCGTATACTCGACCGGGTCACCCCAGCGCCCAGAGCCAGGCCCACCGACTGCGACATCTGTAACCGACGCTCTTGAGAACGGACGGAGTCCCGTCAGTTCGGCGCCGGCCTCGACTGGGCTCGAGAAGCCGTCGGGATCGTCGACGTCGTCGAACTCGAGGACGAGTACGCCGAACTTCCCGATACCGGCGAGCTTGTCGGCTCGTTTCGCGTAGTGCCACAGTTGGTGATCGTCGACGAGTTCCTGGACGTCGCTCTCGAACTGGGTCTGGTCGGTGCCCTCTGGGGGCTCGTCCCTATCGTCGATCTGCGGCGGATCACGCCAGGTCGTCGACGGCGGCAGGAACGTGACAGCATAGGCGTAGGGGTTCCGCAGCGCGAGGGCGAAGAAGTCCTCGACGGTCGGGTTCTTGTCCCAGCTGAAGACCTCGTAGTAGTCCTCGTCGCCGGGGATATTCTCACCCAGCGCCTGGGCGAGTGCGAACCGCATCTGAAACTCCTGCCGGGCCGAGAGCCCATCGTCTTGTGCGACCAGTTCGGCCTCCCGGCCGCCGCCGGCGGAGTCGTCCGTCTCGTCTGTTGTAGAAGTGTCAGTCATGGATTACCACGTCCCCGACCCGCTTGGGTCGTTATCGTCGCTATGTTCGTGAGTGAAGACCGCGTAGCGGAGCGCGTCCATGATGTGGTCGTTCTCCTTCTTCGGCTTCTCCGACTCCCGGCCGTCCTTGTACTGGTAGGCGTGGAACTCGTTGATCGTCTCCTGGCAGAGATCGTGGACGCGGAGTTCGTCACGCTTCGCCGCCACGGCCTTGATGCCCTCCTCGACCGACTTGTCGGACTTCCGAGCGTCGAAGCCGTCCTCCTGGAGTTCGTTGATCGACTTCGGCTCGGCCGAGTCGCAGTAGACCGGGCCCGCACCGTGATCGTCCTCCATCTGCTCAAGCTCAGCAGCGATGTCGTCGTTGCCCATCCGCCGGGACTTGCGCTCCTCGGCGACGTACCAGCGGTCGCCGTGGATCCGGATGGCGATGATCGCCGCGTGGTTCGAGAAGCCCCAGTCAACGCCGTAGATCGTCTCGTCCCAGCTGTCCGGAAGAGCATCGGACTCGACGATGTGTTCGTCGCGGTCGAACCACGGGTAGACGAGGCCGTCGAACTGGGTGAACGCGCCCTCGACCTCCTGCTGGTAGTACGAGCCGGAGTACTCGTCCTCGAGGCGCTCGATGTAGTCGTCCGGGTTGTGGGGGTTGAGCCAGGACGGGACACCGAAGACGCCGCGGACCCGGTCGGACTCGCGGACCTCGTAGACGTCGTCGTGGACGATCTCGGCGTCGTCCTCGTAGAAGCGATCGTAGACCCAGTTGAAGCCTCGAGGCGTCCCAGTCAGGAACGCGTTCCGGTAGTTCCCGACCCGGAGACGGCCGGAGAGGACTTCCCAGGCGCGCTCGGCGACTGACGCCGGCTCGTCGATCCCGACCCACGCGAGGTTCGGGCCACGGAGACGACGGATCTTGCGCTCGTTAGACGCCGTCTGCAGGATGATGCGCGAGCCGCTGGGCGTGTGGACGCCGGGCTCTTCGCCGCCAGGCCCGACATAGTCGCACACCTCGAGGAGGCCGAACTCTCGCATCGTCGGGAGGATGGCGTTCTTGATCGTCGGCCAGTCCGGGGCGATGAGTGCGCCCAGCTCGCCACGATTCCAGCGCTCGGCGTTCGCCCAGGCGCGCATGATGAGTGTCGCCGTCTTGCCGGCGCCGAGTCCCGAGATGATGACGTGGTTCGAGGCGTCCGACGAGATCGCGGCGTCGCCCTCGGGTCCGGCGAGGAAGTCCTCCTGGGGGGCGAGGCCAGTGTCCGGATGGACGTACGGCCGGACCTCTCGAGAGTCCCGTTGCCGGTCGAAGATCGTGTAGCTCGGCTCGGGGAATTCCTCAGCGTACGACGTCGTAGATCGAGTTGTACTCATGGGTCAGTCCTTCTCCGATGTGAGGTAGACTTCGACGCTGCCCGAGCCGGCGTCGTCGTCATCGTGTTCGCCCCACGACTCGGGGTAGCGGTTTTTCAGCACCGAGAGGATCGTCCGGGCGTCTCCGTTCTCGCGGGCCATCTCGAGGAGATCGTCGACGAGCTTGGCCTCGCCGGCCCCTCGCGCGCTCGCGACCCTGTCCGCGAAATCCGCGTAGATTCCTTCCTCCTGGTCGTCGGCTTTCTCGAGCCACTCGTAGAACGTCGTCTGCCCGATGCCGTTGCACCGGCAGGCTGCAGCGACCGAGTGACCGTCCTCGAGCATCGTCGCGATCGCCTCCTGGCGCTGTTTCGTGAGCTTCGGATCGCGACCGCGGTGGGTGCCCTCTCCCTCGAGGATCCCCTTCGCCGACTTCTCGCCGATCATATGGACGTCGGCGAGTTCGTCGACGCTCGCTGCGAGGACGTCGTCGACGTTCTCGAAGCCAGCCTCCTCAAGCGCCTCGGCTATCGCTGGCCCGACGCCGTCGATCTCGGTGAGGTCCTCAGTCATGAGTCAGTCCTTGCGGTCGTGGTCTCGAGGCGGCTCGTTCGCGATCGTGTACTCGAGAATTTCCGGCCCGACGAGGATCGCGCCGATGATCGTCAGCGACGTCATCGGATCGGCGCCCTGTTGCATCGCGAGGATGCCACCGACGACGCCGACCAGCTGCGTTGTCGCCTTGATCGTCTTGTAAACGGCGAGCGTCACGTGGAATCGCCTCGAAACGGCTTCGTTGCACTCCCGGATCGATTCGCGGGTCGTTGATTTGTGTTGTCTCGTCGCCATGGCATCTATCAGTCCTCTGGGCTTCCGCTCTCGTCACCGTCGGATTGCAGATCGTCGACGGCCTGGACGCCCTCGCCCATCGCGTCGTCCCAGAGGTAGTAGCCCGCTCCGACGGCGATCGCGACCGCGCCGAGTAGGATCAACGAGTCGGGCTGTCGGCCAGTCCACTCCATCGCCAGCCACGTCCCGAAGAACGCGAGTAGGATGGCGCCGGCGATAGCGGTCTTGGCCGTCGTCTTGTGTCCTGTACTGCTACCTGAGTCGGTGTCGGGTGTCATGTGTATCAGGAAATGATGCCGTGAACGTAGGCCTCGAACAGCCAGTCCAGCGGCGTCCAGATGCTGAGGGCATGCGAGGCCCAGTCGTCCCACATCGCGTAGACGCCGAACGCGGCCACCCAGAAGGACGGCCTCGAGGCGTACCGGCGAAAGCGGACGAGGCCAGCGGTCGTGATCACCGTCCCGATGAAGGTGCCTGCAGCGCCGGCGACGACGTAGTACCGCCAGAGCATCACGAACGAAAAGAGGCCGGCAACGACGCCCAGCGAGAGCATGAGCGGCTCTCGGTCGGTGAAACGGTCCCAGGAGTACGTCGCGGCCCAGGCCGTGAGGAGCGCACCCCACGTGAAGTGGTGCGGTGCGAGCGTCGCTCCGTCTGGTTGTGTCTCGATCATCTGTGAGTATGGAAAGAGGTGCGCCGGGTCTCGGGTGTGTCAGCGAGAGGCCTTCCCGGCCTGATCCCGGCGCGGGTCGGGACGGCCCGTGGACGTCTGGTAGTCGCGGGTGCCTCCGTCCCGAAGCGGGCGGGAACGAGTGGGGATCCCTCAGTCCGACGGGGTGGGGGCGACGTCGGACGTCATCGGGGAGACGTTCGGTTAGGAAGAGGCCGGCTCGTCAGGAACGACCACGAAGCGGTCGTCATCCTGCTTCGACTCGTCGGTCGTGACCAGCGGGCCGGCCCACTCGAGCAGCTCGTCCTCTTCGAGTTCATTCCACAACCGGACGTGCTTGTTGAGGTCCGCGACGAGTTCGAGGACGTCGTCGTAATCGGCTGGGTCGATCTCGTCGACCGTCCCAGCGTGGCCGTCCGGTATGACCATGACCTCGTTACCCCCTGCAGTGAGGTGGAGACCCTCGTACTCGGTGGTCTCCCCCATCGGGAGGTCGCCGTTGATGACGTCGTAGAGGTCGTACTCGCTATACGGGTCGATCGGTGCGTCGGGATCTTTCGGTTCCATGGGTGGATCAGTTGGTGAGTGGTTGGATCGATGCCCGACCCGTCGTGATCGTCGTGCCGTTGGCGTCGACGACGATCTCCGAGCGCGGTTCGCCCCAGGTCGGTTGCCAGCGGACTTCGTCGACGACGCCCTCGAGGCGACGGCCGGCGAAGCGGACCTCAACGGGCAGCCCCGGTTCGATCGGGTGGACGGTCATCGTCGATCGCGGGCCTCGCGGACGGCGATCGTGGTCGCGGCCTCGAAACACTCCGTGTCGTAGCTCGAGAGGTCCTCTTGCGACTTGAGGTGGCCCACGAGGTGTTTCAGGAGGTCCAGTTGGACCGGTTCGCCGACCTTCGCGAGTCGATCAGCGAGTGTTTCAGCACGAGCGAGCGCCTTTCGACGGCTCAGCGGATCCGAGTCAGCCCGGCCGGCGATCGACCCGCAGTCCTCGCAGACCGTTCGGACGGGGTACTTCGCGATCGCCGTGTTGTCGACCTGCTGGGATCCGACGCACGGGCCTTCGGGCCCGATCTCGCCGGGTTCGGTCGGCCAGAGTCGGACCGTCTCGGCCCGCGTCGCCTTGGACTCGAGGTCGCGGCCCTGGGTCCCCTTCGAGACGCGTCGATGGTCGCTCTTGATGCGACAGAAGCAGTTAGAGCATGTCTCGTGGTTGTTGAACACGTAGCGCCGGAAGACACGGTCGGGTTCGTCGCGGCCCTGGACCTCGTCGATGGTGTGGGCTGTGGTGGACATGGTGATCGCTCGGAGAAGCCGATGGCTGTCGGCCACCCCCCGATGTCGTCGTTGCCTCGATCGGGGAGCGATAGGAGACAGCCGTTGCTACCCAGTATGTGTCCACGTTTACTAAACAAATAGTTAGCAACGAATATCGTGACTATTCTAGAGTCAACTTAAGGGTTCCATTGGACTACCCCGATCACCTCCAAGTGAGCTAAGAACACGACCAGAATTGAGACTGACAATATAACAGGACTAGCATATGTGAGAAAATCTCTTATGGGTTTTGGCTCTTCTCCCACATCTTGCCAGTTCCATATAGTCGCTGCTACACCGACAGAGAACATTATTACTGCGGTTGTCAATATCGCAGCCCAATGTATATCATGAAAGAATATTGGTTTGGTGTATCTATCAGATATATTTGAGAATCCAAGCAAGTGAATGGTTATCCCTGTCGAACTGATAAGTACTGAGACCGGAAACGACCAATCAAGCCCTTCCTTCTTGACTTTTTTCACCTTCTGTCCCACAGATCCTTTGCGAAAGTCAGATCCTTTGGATATTCCTTTTGAATATAAACGATGGATACCTAAGAACGACTCACAGATTGTTATGTGTATAGAAAGAACAAGGGCAGTAGCAAGTGAAAGTGCGATAATGTTCAACCCAGATATGTGAATAAACAACCTATAGATCCATTCTAATGTTCCGTTTCCCATCGGAAACATTGCAAGGAATGACCAATATGGTATAAAAACAGTCTTTAGAGACTCAACATCATAACGGCTAACTGGAAAATTGCGGAAATATATCAGAAGTCCAATTGCGGGTATGATAACTAACTGGGCAAAGATCATAATCTCTGAATAAGTGAATATTGCATCAATGATTGCCCCCGCAAGGGTTGCAGTTGATAAAATTATAACAACAAATCCGACATCAGTTAGCAAAGGTCTATCTGCATTGTTGACTTTCTGTAGGAGTTGTCCTAGTGCTTGGAAGCATGTCCATGCGGCGATAAGTGCAAATATAGACAAGCTTGCGAAGATAGCTGCTCGTGCTGAAAGCCTGTCAGACCCACCTGGAAACCCATCTGAAAGGAAGACTGACACTGTCCCAAATATACCCATAACGGCAAATTGTTGGTAATATTTCTCAAGAAATTCGCCTAAAGACATGTGTTCCTCTCCATCGTTTCCCTCGGTCATTCTATTCTATGCTAGAATGACAACTGTTTATAAATTCAGCACATATGGATCATCTCTGAAGGCCATAAAGAGACTGACGAGCATCAGATGGGTTTGGACGTGACTTAATGATGTCCTCCTCTTCCAGACAGTCAAGCGCATATCGAAGTGTCCGCTGGTGAAGACGGGTCTCCCTAATGAGGTCCTGCTGTGTGAGTTCGCCTTCGTCCTCCAGAACCCACACAACGAACTTCGCACTCGGAGGAAGGTTTTCGATATCTTCAGTGATAACAGTCATCGATTAGAGTCACCTCGGTCGAAGTCGATCTCGACGACGTCGTCGTCCTCAAGGGCGTTCTGCCAGAACCCGAGAGTATCCTCGAAGACGGTCACGTCGTCTCACCTCGGACGGCACCGCGAATCTTTCGTGAGTCGGCCTTCGAGCATTCGTAGCAGAGGTAATTGTGAGGGTGACCCTCGCCGCGATCGATCGCGTAGATCTCACGATCGACGGCCGCTGGGTCGAACGTCTCACCGCAGTAGGTAACGCTGACGAGGCTCTCGACGCAGTAGCCGTCGTGACCGTTCTCGAGGTCGACCACATAGCCGGTCGTCACGAGTCGTCACCCCCTGCAGTTCGTGTGGAGTTCTCAGACTGTGTGATCGACTGATCAGTGCCCGCACACACTGACTGCTCTCTCCGGCTACTACTGAGTAAAATATGAACGTACTTTCTAAAATAGTGGAACAGAAATATATTGTTAGAAAAAGAATTGGTTGACATGATCGACAGAATAATCGGCGCTTTGGGTTCGGTCGTAATGGTGTATCTACTGGTCGACTTTTTCCTTTGGAATGGAGGGATATTGAATCCTGCAATACTCCCTAGAATAGCCGAGATCATGGCATAGACCCGATCAATATCGGCGTCAGTCATCGCGATCACGCTCCGCGGACTGCTTCGTGTAGTGTCCGTGTCCCAGCTTCCCCAGTTGCCTGTTCGCCAGTTCGATGATGTCGCCTCGAGGGTCGTTGCAACACGAGAGGTTCGACTCGACCTTCTCGAGCAGTTTCTCGGCGTCGTTGATCCCCAGCCGAACGTCGCCGTCGGCGTCCTTGGCCCGGAAGAGATCGCCGTTGCGACAGGCGGCCGTGATCGCCTTGTCGAGTTCCTCGAGGCCGAAGCGGCCGTAGCCGGCGCCGTGGAGCGTGCCGATGACCGACGTCTTCTTCGCGAGCGGCGGCTGTTTGCGACCCGAGTTGTAGTCGACGGCACGGACGAGCGCTTCGTAGACTTCCTTCGAGCGCTTGCGCCGCTCTGCTTCCGTCTGGGTGGTAGAGGAGCGGGCCATCTACGTCACCCGCACCTCCTTGTTCGTCTTCGGTTCGTAGGCGTCGCCTTTCCGTTTGAGCTTCTCGATCTCGTGTTTCGCCTTCTCCTGGGAGATGCCCATCTCCTCGAGTTTCTCGAAGACGTCTTCGTAGGGGACGCCACCGGCTTTGCCGGCCTGCAGCTCTCGGATGACGGCCTTGACGTTCTTGACTCGGTCGCGCTGGGGCTTCGAGGAGTTTGCCTCGACGATGTCGGCGTCGAACTCGCCGTCCTCGTTCATCCCGTAGTCCTGGAGGGACTCGCCGACCAGCCGCTTCGCGCGCATGATGTCCTCCTCTTCGATCCACTGCGAGAGGCGGGCCCGGGCGCTCGCCTCGGCGATCCGGTGCATGTCCTGGAGCTTCCGCAGCGTGATCGGCACCGGCGCGTCTTCGTCGTAGCCGTTGACGCCCCGTATCCGGACGTAGGCGTCCCGGAGCTTGTTCCGCATCTCCTCGGTCCGGAAGCGCGGATCGGGGAGCTGTCGCACGTAGGCGACGTACTTCCGCAGGAGGTCGTGGTCGATCACGCGATCGTCGTCATCGGTGCCGTCCGCCTCGCCGGCGCGTTTGGCTTTCGCCGCCTCTTTCGTCTCGAGGACGTGTTCGGCCTTCTCTCGGTCCGTCTCTTCGTCGGGCTTGTCCTGCAACTTGAAGATGAGGGCGAACCGGGAGAGGAGCGTCTCGCTCAGGTCGATCTGTTCGCTGTCGGCGACGTAGTCGTCCCACCGGTCGTGTTTCGGGTTTCCACCGGCGAACACCGATGTCTCCGACGGGAGCGTCGTGTTGATCCCGGCCTTGTTGACGTCGACCTTCATGTCGGCCATCGCGCCGTGCATCGAGTCCTGGACGTCTTCGCGGACCTTGTCGATCTCGTCGATACACGCGAGGCCGTTGTTCGCCTGGACGAGTGCACCGGCGTCGAGCGTCCACTCGCCGTCCGCCCAGTCGTCCTGCTTTGCGGTGGCGGTCATCCCGGCCTCGGTCGCGCCCTTGCCGTTCGCGAAGACCGACCGCGGCGCGATCTGTTTGGCCTCGCGGAGCAGCGTCGACTTCCCGGTCGAGGCGTCGCCGATCAGGAGCATGTGGAAGACACCCCGGACCTCGCGGCCGTTATCGAGTTCGACGGTCGCGCCGCCGATCAGCATCAGGAAGATGCCCTCCTTGATGAGGTCGTACTTCTCCCCGGTGAGGTCGGGTGCGATACTGGCGAGGACGACCTCGAACAGAGGGCCGTACTCGCCGTTCGCGATCGCCTCGATCTCTTGCTTGTCCTCCTCGGTGATCTCGAGGTCCTCGAAGTCGGTGTCGGAGATCTCGATGTGGTGACCCTCGAGGTAGGGCTTGAACCGGGCGCTCTTCTTGCTGTTCGATCCTTCCTGCTGCAGCCGGAGGCGGCCGGTGACGCTGACGCGGTCGCCAGGTTCGGCCTGATCGCAGAGATCGTCTTCGACGGCGATGTCGATCTTGGTCCCGTCGCCACCGCCGATCACTTCCGGAGGCTCGGCGAGTCGGAGCAGTTGCGCGTCGACGAACTCCGACTGGTCGAAGTTGATGCGGAACGGTCCCTGTCGCTCGCAGCCTTGGCACTCGTGGGGTTCCTGGAAGTCGTCGCTCGTCCCGGACTGCGGGATTCGGGTGAGCGATCCACAGAGCTGGCACTCGAAGGCGGCTTCCTCGATCTTCGGGTCGACGTCGGTGGCCTTCTCGACCTGCCCTTCGACCGTGAGGAAGGGAGTCTTTTTGTGGCGCTTCGTCGGGGAGAACCACCCCGGGTAGAACGAGTCAGTCCCGTTCAGATTGTACACGCGGACGTGTGCGTTCCCGAGCGAGACGTCGATCGGGAGGTCGTACAGCCGAAGCGCCTCTTCGGCGTACCGCTGGAGCTGTTCCGGCTGGCCGAGGTAGTCGTCCGCGAGATCGGGATCGTACCGGAAGAGGTCCTCCCAGTCGACCTCGAGCGAACGTTGCTCGTTCGGGTAGTGCTGAGCGAGCATCCGGATCTCGTCGTCATAGTAGTCGCGGAAGAACTCCTGGAACGAATCCACGAGTTCCGCGTTTGCAGCGTCTGACTGGGCCGACATTACGCGATCCACCTCCGTTCGACCGGTGTTGCGGAGGTGTGTAGTCTACACAACACCGATCGAGAGGTGTTGCGTCGTTCGAATGCGAGCGATGCGAGCGATGTGCGAGCGTACCTGTGACTGATCGACATTTGCTTTCTTGAATTACTTCAGGGAGTTTTCTCCCAATTCAACCGTCCTTGTACTCAGGACGGCCCTGGGGGCGGCGGCCCCCTCATGAGGTGTTGTGTAACCGCAACACCTCCGCAACAGGTGTTCACCCGGACAACACCCCCTCGTGGATCCGGACGCCGGCAACCGTCTCCGGGAGCTCGGTCGGCGACTTGACGATCAGACGCGTGTTCTGTGAACTCGAGCGAGACTCTTTCTGGAACCGGCAGATGCTCTTGTCACCGACCAACTCCTCGGCCTTCTCCATGACGTCGTAGGTGTTCGTCCGGTGGATATCGACATCGGCAGCCTCGAGGACATCCTGAATGCGACCGCCGTCGTACTCTTCGCGACCAGTCGCTCCGCCAGTGACTCTCGCCGCGTGCTTCAGCACGATCGCGGCCTGCTGGTCGCGCTTCGCGGCGCTCTTCCGGGCAACCGACTGGTACAGATCGGCCGCCTGGTTCATCTTGTTGACCTGGTCGCGAAGTTCGACCACGCGCTGGCGGAGCTGCTCGTTCTCTTCCTCGAGACCCTCGACGCGATCGACGGCGCGCTGGGCGGCCTCGACAGGTCCGCACTCGGTCGGGTCGATCTCGTCACCGGCGAGGCCGTAGATGAGTTTCCGGAAGGCGACGTCGTTGGCCGCGTCCTCGTCGAGCGACTCGTCGGCGTGCCGGGCGTCGGCGTAGTCGTCGGTCACCGCTGCTCACCTCCATCGGGATCGTAGAGGATCTCGCCGGCACGCGCGATCCGGAAGTCCGGACCCGCGACGAGACCGCGGACCCGTTTCTTGAGCGTATCGTCAGCCCGAATATCGGTGTGACGACGGTACAGCTTGTGGAGTCGGGTGACCTTGACCGGCTCCCCTGGCTCGAGGTGTTCGATCACGGCCGCGTCGCGATCGTCGTAGTCGGCGGCCTCGTCGATGGAGTCCTCGTGCAACGCTTCGAGTTTCGCGACGCACTCCTCGAGGTCCTGAACTTTTGCGAGGGCGCGTTGGGCAACCTCGAGGGCGTCCTCCGGGCTGACAGCGGGCTCGTCAGACAAGGCGGATCACCTCGTAGTCTCCGACGCAGCCGGAACAGACCGTCAGCTCACCGTGCTTTGGGTGATCGATGACGTACTCGGCGTCCTCGGTACAGCCGAGCGCTCCGCAGAACGGGCCGAACCCGTCGGTCGCGGAACTCACGCCGCGACACCTCCCGTCGAAGCTGATATAGCCGTAGACGCTATACTAACTGGCGAAGGCTGATCCTCCGCGCTTCCGCGCTTTCGAGCGTTAGCTTTGCCGTTTTCCCGTAGCGGCGAAGATGGTGTTTGCATGGTTGCGTAGAGGCCAAACACTATATCGATATGGCTGAATGTCACGATAAGACGATGGCCCGGACACCTCGCGACCGACTGAACCATCAGAAGGACACTG
>NZ_JBPJSJ010000017.1:0-64869 GCF_051225675.1 Natrinema sp. CGMCC1.2065
GGGACGCTCGCCCGCGGGCTCGCTGCCGCCGCCGGCGCGGTGGGGGTCCTCGGTGCGCTCTCGGTCGCCGCGGTCGTCGCGGGCGAGACGGTTGGCCAGGCGTTGCCGCTACTGGAGTACGGCGTCGGCGTCGGATTGATCGCACTCGGGATCTGGGTGGCGTACGGCGGCAGTGGTGCCGTCCACGTCCTCCTGCCCGAGCGCCGGTCGACCGTTCTCGGGTTCGGCCTCTTCGGCGCGATGTACGCGCTGGCGGCGGTCGCCTGTGTCCTCCCGCTGTTCCTCGGGCTCGCGTTTCGGTCGCTGACGATGCCGCCGCTCGAGACGGCACTGGTACTCGGGACGTACGCCGTCGGGTTCGGGTCACTGACGGTCGCGATCACGGTCGCGACGGCCTTCGGCTACGCATTGGGTGCCGGCCGCATCGCCGGCTACGTCGACCGCGTGGTCCGACTGGCGGGGGTCGTGCTGGTCGTGGCCGGCCTCGGCCAACTGTACGTCGCCGCAGTCTGACGCCACCTCGGCCGCGATCCCTTCGCCGTCCTGTCACCATTAGCACCTGCCATCAGTTTATTCGGCTCTTCAGCGGCTCTGATGGGAATATGTGCGGGGGAATCGATATGCAAGTTCCACAAGGAGATCGGGTCGAACGGAGCTATGGCACCATCACAACGAACCGAATCAGAACCGACGATGCAACGATTGTACGACCGCATCTGGCTACTCGCAGCGGCAGCGCTCCTGTTTTTCGCGCTGTCGTACGTTGTATGGGGCTGGATAGACGTCTTCTCGGTTCCCATGGGGTGATTCGATGACGTCACCGATCAAACCCCCGGACGGAAACTGGTGGGACCAACCCGTCAACAGGCGCGAATCGATCTGGCTCGGGCTCGGCGTCGGCTGGTCGCTGATCCTCTTCGGCTGGATGAGCGCCTGGACCCGGGTCGGCGACCAGAACCCCATCGGCGAGACGTTCCGCGTCGAGGACGAGGAGTTCCGCGAGAAACTGACCGACTACAAAGAGCGCGCCGAGGAGACCGACGACGGCCTCGTTCCGCCGGAACAGGACGTCTATCTCCAGGCGATGCGGTTCCAGTGGGACGGCGCACCGGTCGTCCTCGAGACGGGAACGGAGTACGACTTCCACCTCAACTCGATGGACGTCCAACACGGCTTCTCGCTTCGTCCCGAGGACGCACTGAGCAAACAGATCAACCTGCAGGTGCTGCCCGGCTACGAGTGGGTCGTGCCGATGACCTTCGACGAACCCGGTACCTACCACATCATCTGTAACGAGTTCTGCGGGCAGGGCCACCGGAGCATGCACGGCACCATCGTCGTGGAGGAGGGATAACGATGGCACACAAACTAGACGTTCTCGGGCTGTTCGACAACGAGTACCGTGAGGACGGCTTCCGGACCTGCTCCGTGACGGGCCTCGAGGTCCACCGCTCCGCCGAGAACCATATCAAACTGTTCGGGCTCACGGCGGTCGTCGCCCTGTTGTACGGTGGGATCTTCGCCTTCACCGTCGCGATGACCCGCTGGGAAGTGATCGGGCTGCTCGAGCCCGGGGCCTTCTACACCCACCTGAGCCTGCACGCCTGGAACCTGCTGATCTTCTGGATGGTGTTCATGGAAATCGCCATCCTCTATGTCGGCGGGCCGATGGTGCTTGGCAGACGGCTGCCGTTCACGAAGATCGCGAAGGCCGGCTGGCTCGTCATGGCCGCCGGGGCGGTCCTGGTCAACTACGCCATCTGGACCACGGAAGCACCCAACGAGGCACCGCTGTTGACGGCTTACGTGCCGATGCCGATCTCGCCGCTGTTCTACGCGGGTGCGATCGTCTTCATCTTGGGCACGGTCGTCGCAGCGCTGCCGTTCTTCGCAACGATGTGGTTCGAGAAACGCGAAAACCCCGGCAAGACGCTGCCGCTGGTCAGTTTCGCCGCCTTCGTCACGTCGATCATCGCCGTCGAGGCGCTGGTCGGCGGCCTGCTCGCGTTCGGTCCCGCCCTGCTGTGGCGTCTCGAGATCATCGAGTGGTGGGACGCGGCCTGGTACCGCCAGATGTACTGGATCATCGGCCACGGCACCCAGCAGATCAACCTCGTGGCGATGATCGCGGTCTGGTACTTCGTGACACACGTCGTCGCGGGCGCGGAGGTCGCCAGCGAGAAGATCTCGCGGACGGCCTTCATCCTCTACCTGTTCTTCATCAACCTCGGGGCGGCACACCACCTGCTGTCCGACCCCGCCGTCTCGACCGGCTGGCGGATCTGGAACACGTCCTACGCGTTCTACGGGGCGACGTTCGCGAGCCTGATCCACGCGTTCACCATCCCTGCCGGGCTCGAGGCAGGCCGGCGTAAACGCGGGAAAGGCGGCGGCCTGTTCGGCTGGCTGACGTCCGCGCCGTGGTCGAATCCCGTGTTCTCCTCGACGATCTTCTCGATCATCCTCTTTGGCTTCCTCGGGGGGATCACGGGTGTCATGATGGGCCAACTCCAACTCAACATGACCTGGCACAACACGTTCGCGACGGTCGGGCACTTCCACGGCACCGTCGTCCTCGGGACCACGGTCGCGTTCATGGGCCTGGTCTTCTTCGTGATCCGGACGATGTTCATGCGCCAGTATATCTCCGAGCGGCTGGCCGCGATCCAGCCGTATTTCTACTCGGCCGCGATGGGCGTGGCCGTCCTGATGATGATGTACGTGGGTATCCTCTACGGGATCCCGCGCCGAACCGCCGAGGTCGTCGAGAACATCCCCGGCACCGAGTTCAGCCTCTCGGCCGCCGCACCGCTGTTTGCGGTCTTCGGGATCTTCGCCCTGCTCGCGATCGCCGGCGGCGTGTTGTTCGTCCTCGTGGCGGTCGGCTCGCTGGTCTTTGGCGACCGCGTCGAGAACGGCGACAACGCCGACCTCGTCGCCGACGGCGGCCTCGGGATGGCACAGGATCCCGATGACCCCGTCCACGCCTACGAGATGCGCGGCACGTTCGTCCTCTGTCTGGTCTTCCTCGCGGCGTTCGTGATCACGTACCTGCTGAACTGGTATCTGCTCACGCAACTCTGGTCGATCGGAGCCTAACCGATCGGCCCTGACCCCTGACGAACCGACCGCCCCTCGCGGGCGAACCGACTCTCGACCCACCGATTACCGACGCACGAATGACAGCATCCGACACCGACGCGACCGCATCGCCGCTCGAGTACGTCAGGCACGTCGTCCAACAGGCCTGGCGTGACATCTTGAGCGTGTACTACGCGAACACGCCGATCTGGCGGCTGTTCAAGAGCGTCGGCCTGCTCTTTTTCGGCTTCTTCTGCTGGACGGCGTCGAACCTCCTGTTTTCCTACGGGGTCGAGTGGACGATCCTCGAGTACGTGCGGGCCTACGGCTTCGCCCTCATCCTGTGGGGGCCGTTGACTCACGCCGTAGTCGTCCCGCTGGTGATCCGGCTCCGGCGGACCGCAAACCGGTCCATCGTCCGGACGATCGCCCGTAACGGGTCCAAGATCAACCTCTCGATCTTCCTCGCGATCGTCCTGATTCTGGGGACGGCCCCGATCTCGCCGATGATACTAGACTTCCAGCCAGCCTCCGACGACGGCTCGAGCGCGGACGTAAACCCCGATCTCACCTGTACGCGGGCGGACGGGGAGATCACCTGCGAACTCTCCGACTCCGAGGGGATCGACAGCGTCGTGGTGACCAGCGGTGGAAGCGAGGTGACACGGACCGAGCAACCGCCGTACAACGTCACGTTCCGGGAGGCCGACCTCGAGGAGACGGTCGGTCAGAAGGAGTTCATCGTCGAACTCCGCGACGAGGACGGCGAGACGCTGCGGCGGTACCGGCGGTCCATGGCGTCGGTGTCCGAAGCCTAACTCGTCACCGATCGCCGGAACGGCTCAATCGAAGACCGTGACGAGATCACCCGCCGCGAGCGGGTCCGGGGCGTTGGCTTCCCGCTCGTTCGGCTCCACCGTCGTCGCGTCGCCGTATTCGACCCTGGCTGCGCCGGTTTCGTCGACTGCGTAGACGACGCCGCTGGGCGCAGCGTCGGCGACCGAAACTGCACCGTCCTCGTGGAGTACTGACCCGACGGCACCGACTCGATAGAGGAATACGATGTGCGGGTTCTTGGCCCACAGTTCGCTGTCTTGGACGCCGTAGTAGACGTTGAGGACGCGGCCGGACCCCGAGCGGTCACAGAGTTCCTCGTGGGTCACGTACGCGTTCTCGAACTCGTGGACGAAGTCGACCACCGCGTCCGTCCCGAACTCGGTCTGTGGCTCCGGATACGGAAGCGTCGCCGCCGTCTCGTACTCGCGAGTGTCGCCGCCTTCGTCGACCGTGATCCGTTCCGACTCCCGCTTGCACTCGGGACGTACTGGCCCGTCCTCGAATCGACTCCGAACGGTCGCCTTCTCACCCCATCTTTCGGCTCGGTCCGAACCGTCGTCATCGGACCGGTCCGCGTCATCGTCGTCAGATCGATCCGTTTCGCTCCCGGTTCGACCCTCGTCGGCACCGTCGTCGAGACAGCCGGCGACCGCTCCCGTTACCGCGCCGGCCGTCGACAGCATCGCTCGTCGGTTCATATGCGAACGTGTTGGCTGACTAACTTCATAAACCCGGCTCGAGCTAAAACGGCCGTTTCAGTTATCCGGAACCGGTATCGAGCCAGTGAGACGCCCGGCGTTGGCCCTCGCGGCGTCGCGGGCCCCGGGTCACCGATCGTCCGACAGCACCGGCCGCGAGGAGTTGACGACGACGATTGCGCTGCTGGTTGCCATCGCGACGGCGGCGAACAGCGGGTTGAGCAACCCCGCTGCGGCCAGTGGGATCGCGACCGCGTTGTACAGCAGTGCCCAGCAGACGTTCTCGCGGATGCGCCGTCGCGTGCCCGCTGCGAGATCGAACACGGCGGGGACGGCGCGGAGATCGCTCCCGGTCACGACGGCGTCGGCGGCGTCGGTCGCGCGAGCGGTCCCGCTGTCGAGGGCGATCCCGACGTCCGCGGCCGCCAGTGCGGGCGCGTCGTTGGTTCCGTCGCCGACCATCGCGGTGGTCCCCTCGTCGGCGAGCCGCCGGACGGTCTCGACTTTGCCGTCCGGCGGGACGCCCGCGAAGACCCGATCGACCGCCGGATGGTCACGGAACGTCGCCGTCGCGGCTTCGTCGTCGCCCGTCAGGACGATCACCTCGCGGTCGGCGACCGACTCGAGGACCTCGCGCCACTCCGCCCGTCGGCGGTCCCCAACGACCGCGACGGCCCGCGCCCGCCCGTCGTAGCCGACGACCGTGGGAAGGTCGCCGTCGGCTCGCGCCTCGTCGATCGCCGTCTCGAGTGGCGCCGGGATCGGACCGACCAGCCGTTCGACGAGGTCGGGCGTCCCCACCACGACTCGGCGAGGGGACGTGCCCGACGGCTCGGGCGCCCGCTCCTCGGGCGCGGGCCGATCGGACGCCTCGAGACCGACCGTCGCACTCACGCCCTCGCCGGGGTGTCGCTCGAAGTCGGTCACCGCGAGATCATGATCGCGAGGTGGCAAGTCGCCGGCCGCCGCGGCGTCGACGGTGCCGCCGTCGGACGCGACCGGGCCGCCGGTTTCCGCGACCCCGTTTTCGGCCCTCTCGGCCGCAGCGTGGGCGACGATAGCGTCCGCCACCGGATGTTCGGAGCGGCGTTCGACGGCCGCGGCGAACGCGATCGCCGAGTCCTCGCCGTGGACCTCACGGACCGACATCTCGCCAGCGGTCAGCGTGCCGGTTTTGTCGAAGACGACCGTCTCGGCGGCCGACGCCGACTCGAACAGGGCCGCGTTCGCGACCACGATCCCGCGCTCTAAGGCGTCGCGCAGTCCGGATGCAACCGCCAGCGGCGTCGCCAGCCCCATGGCACAGGGACAGGAGACGACGAGTACCGTCAGCCCCGTCAACACGGCGTCGCCGACGGGCGTCCCCGTCGCGAGCCGCCAGGCCGTGACGAGGACTGCGACGGTCACGACGAGGGGGACGAAGACCGTCGCGAGCCGGTCGGCCAGCCGCTGGACGCCCGGGGTCGCGCTCTGGATCTCCCACATGAGCGTCGCGATCCGGTCGAGCGTACTCTCGGCGTCCTCGCCGACCTCGAGGACGAGCGCGCTGTCGGTCACGATCGCGCCGCCGACGACCCGGTCGCCAGGTTCCTTGGTGACCGGCAGGGACTCCCCCGTGAGGACAGACTCGTCGACCGCCGCCGTCCCCTCACGGACGATCCCGTCGACCGGAATCCGCTCGCCCGGTTTGACGAGCAGTTCGTCGCCGGCCGCGAGCCGATCGACGGGGACCGTTTCGGTCCCCTCCGGTATGCGGCGGGTCGCTTCCCGGACCTGCGCGGCGGTCACGTCCGCAAGCAGATCGGTGGCCCGGCGTTTGATCCGGCGTTCGTAGTAGGTGCCAAGCGAGACGATCATGATCACGGCGACGGTCACGTCGTAGTAGAGGTGGGTACTGCCCGTCGCCAGCGCGACCGTACTGTAGGCGTAGGCCGAGACGGCGGCGACGGCGATCAGCAGATCCATGTTCGGCTGGCCCACCCGCAGGCTGACGTACGCGCCCCGCAGGATGGGGTAGCCGGTATAGCACAGGACGCCGGTCGTCAACAGTCCGATTATCGCCATCGGCAGGTAGATTCCGACCGGTGAGGTCGCGTCGACCGAGAGGATCCCCGTCTCGATGCCGACGTAACTCGGATAGAGATAGAACAGGTACCACGGCATGATCAACATCGCGAGAAAGCCGCCGACCAGCAGCCGCTGGACCAGTTCCGTCTCGTCTCGCCGGCCGCCGTCGCCGTCGCGGAACCGCGCCTCGTAGCCGTAGCCCGAGAGCCGCTCGGGGAGATCGGCCCGCTCGAGCCGGTCGGGATCGTAGACGACCCGGGCGGTGTCGGTCGCGTAGCTCGCCTCGACGGTCAGGATACCCGGCTCGTCCTCGCCCAGCAGCGAGACGAACCCCTCGCAGGTCGAGCAGTGCATCCCGTCGACCGCCAGAAACGTCTCCTCGGCCCCCGCCGGCACCTCGCGGTCGGTCGACTCCCGCGCGCGATCGACTACAGCCTCGCGCTCGAGTCCGTCGACGTCGTCGAGGGTCGCACTCACCTCGAGACAGCCGCGACAGCAGAACGTCCCCTTGAGGTCGGCCGCGGTCACCGGTTCGTCGGGGATCGGCAGCCCGCAGAGCGAGCAGGAACTCATCTCACGGTCGAACGTCGTCGACGAGTCGGGGAAGCCGTAGTCCCGAACGAGTTCGGGTTAGCGGCCGATGATCGAAGCGGGATCACTCGCGGCCCGCCCGCCAGCGGTGGCCGGCCGTCACCGCCAGCCGCCACGGGAGAATAAAACCGAGCCCGAGGACGGCGTTGACCAGCAGGAACTCGGGCGGTGCGCCGCCGAGGAACAGCGACGACGAGCGAATGAGACCGCCGATCAGGGTCGCGGCGATCCACGCGACGGCGACGACTGCGAGGGTGCGCCGAACCGACTCGAGGACTCGTCCCCGATAGGCCCCGAGAAGCGGCGCAGCGATCGCCCAGCCGATCACGAACGGGGTCGCCGTTCGAAGGGTGTAGGCCGGGAACGTCCATGGTTCCATCGCGTGCATGAACAGGCCGACGCCGATGAACGCCACGACGACGAGCGCGTCGACGACGGCTACCGACAGGACGAACGGTTCGGTGACGATTCGACCGACCGACTGTGGCTGTATGCGGGATTCGATCATACTAGTCCTCGAGCGCCGCACGGACCGACGAGACGGGCCGTGATCGCCGGTGGCCTGGTACGGAGCGACTCGTTTGGGCCGACGCTCCCGTCGGATGCGGTTCCTCTCCCGAACGTGTTCTGCCGATCCGATCGGTCCCCGGTATCACCGGAGCCGGTCAAGCAGCCAGATGTGCGAGGATTTCGTCGGTGAGCCGCGCCGGCGCTTCGTGTGGCACCCAGTGGCTCGTCTCCGGGAGCAACTCGAGCCGCCCGTCGGCACACAGCATCGCGCTGTCGACCGCCAGCGAGGGGACGAGCGCGACGTCGTCCTCGCCCCAGACGACGAGCGTCGGCGGCTCGATCGGCTCGGTCGGGGACCGAGGCGGATACCGGGCGGCCGCTCGATACCAGTTCAACATCGCCGTCAGCGCCCCCGTTCGGTCCCAGGCCCGGCGGTAGCGGGCCAGCTCGTCGTCGCGAACCGTTCTCGGGGCGGCCGTCCCACGAAGGGCCCGCTCGAGAACGCGGTAGTCGTCGTAGCGGGCGACGCGTTCGGGAAGCCACGGCACCTGGAACCAGAGGGCGTACCAGCTCCGGCGCAGTTGCGCCGGGTTCGATACGAGCTGGCGTTGGTAGGCGGTCGGATGCGGAGCGTTCACGATAGTCAGCCGGTCGACGACCTCGGGGTGGTGGGCCGCGACCGACCAGGCGACCATGCCGCCCCAGTCGTGGCCGACGACGGCCGCGCGTTCGCGATCCTCGGTCCCGATCAGTTCGACCACGTCCCGCGTCAGTTCGGTGAGACGGTACGAACCGACGCCGTCGGGTTTCTCGCTTCGGTTGTAACCGCGCTGATCGGGCACGACGATCCGATAGCCGGCATCGACGAGCGGCCCGATGACCCGCCGCCAGCCGTACCAGAACTCGGGGAACCCGTGGAGCAAGACCACCAGCGGCGCCGACTCGTCACCGGCGGCGACGACGTGCAGGTCGACCCCGTTGACCGTTCGGCGACTCGAGTCCAGTTCGACCGACGAAACGGTCGCCTCGAGTACCGCGTCCGAAGCGCGTCCGTGTGGCTCCATGCCGCCGACTTGACCGAGATCCAACATATCCGTTTGGGTCGGCCACGCTCGAGAGTCGCCTCCCGCTGGGAGTGGGACCGATGAAGGGGCTGAATTCGTGCCGGTCGACGAAATCAAACGGAGGAGGGTATTTAATGGACCCTCATATCCGGGGAACCGACGATCGGATTACTATCCGACGGGAAGCATCGTGATGGTTGATCATACGTCCACCACTATCTGTAGATAGGACAATGACCCAATCCAATCTCACCCGACGGCGGGCGATGCAGGCGATCGGAGCGACCGGCGCGTTGGCAGTCGCCGGCTGCCTCGGTGGCGACACGCAGACCGACAGCGGGAACGGCGACCAGTCGGCGGCTGAGGACGAGGGGCTGCCGGCAGCCAAAGCCGTCGATGTCGACCGCATCGCGCGGGATCCGACGGACATTCCGGACCCGGTCGACTGGAACGAGCCCCGCGAACACGACGTCACGATCCGGACCGAGCGGGTCACGGCCGAGATCGAGCCCGGGGTCACCTTCGACTACATGACCTTCGAGGGGCAGGTTCCCGGGCCGATGCTTCGAGTGCGCCGCGGCGACCGGGTGAACCTCACCTTCGACGTCCCCGACGACCTGAACGTGGCCGCTCACAACATGGACTTCCACGCGGTCTACGGCCCCGGCGGCGGTGCCGACGCGACCACGATCGCGCCCGGCGACGACCCCACCCAGATCAGCTTCACCGCCGACTACGCGGGCGTGTTCATCTACCACTGTGCGATCCCGAACATGGACCAGCACATCAGTAGCGGTATGTTCGGCTCGATCCTCGTCGAACCCGAGGACGGCCTCCCCGAGGTCGACAACGAGTTCTACCTCGGCCAGCACGAGATCTACACGGACGGCGACCTCGGCGAGGAAGGCCACCACGGCTTCGACTTCGATGCGATGCTCAAAGAGGAGCCGACCTACGTCGTCTTCAACGGCCAGGCCTACGGCTTCACCCCCGACGGCGGCGTCCCCATGGAGGCCAACACCGGCGAAACTGCGCGGGTGTACTTCGCCAACGGTGGCCCGAACCTGCTGAGTTCGTGGCACGCGATCGGCAACGTCTGGAGTCGCTTCTACCGCGACGGCGACCTCCTGACCGACCCCGATCTGAACGTCGAGACCGCTCCCGTCGCCCCCGGTACCACCGCTGCGGCCGAAATGGAGTTCCCCGTCCCCGGCCCCGTCAAGATCGTCGACCACGCCCTGACTCGTGCCGCCCGCCGCGGCGCCCTCGGCGTCGTCGACGTCAGCGGCGACCCCACCCGCGACATCTACGACGAGGACCCGTGAGCGGGATCGGATCCGGACGACTTTTTTGCGCGTGACGCCATCCGTCGCGAGTCGACCTCGAAACCGACGCGTCGCGTCCGACGGCGGAGCGTCATCAGGTCCAGACGTGGAGACAATCGGTCGAACAGAAGTGGAGGTCGACCGACTCCCGTCCGTCCGGTTCGACGTAGGTCGTCAACGTGTACGCGACCGCGTCGGAATCGCAGTTGTCACAGTGCATACGGCCACGGTCACGACGACCACCCTTGAGTATCGACCTGTTAAAATATCGTTCTCGTGATTGTTCGGCGAGTAAGACAGTATTGGAACGCGACAATCACGGGTTGACCGTCGGTCGCGATGCCGCTCAGGCCGGCGCGCCGCCGTCGGCCTCGAGCAGTTCCTTGTAGCGGTTGCGGATGGTGACCTCGGAGATGCTGGCGACGTCGCTGACGTCGTTTTGGGTGACCTTCTCGTTGGTCAGGAGGGCGGCGGCGTAGACGGCGGCCGCGGCGAGGCCGACCGGGGACTTGCCGCTGTGGACGCCGCGTTCCTTGGCCGTCGACAGGAGGTCGCGAGCGCGGCGTTCGGTCTCATCGGCGAGATCGAGATCGCTGGCGAACCGGGGGACGTAGCTCTCGGGATCGGCCGGCTGGACCTCGAGGCCGAGTTCCCGGACGACGTACCGGTAGGTACGGGCGATCTCGGCTTTCTCGACGCGGGAGACGGCGGCGATTTCGTCGAGACTGCGGGGGGTGCCGGCCTGTCGGGCGGCGGCGTACAGCGACGCCGTGGCGACACCTTCGATCGACCGACCCGGCAACAGGTCCTCCTCGAGGGCACGCCGATAGATCACGCTTGCAGTCTCGCGGACGTTCTCGGGGAGACCGAGGGCAGAGGCCATCCGGTCGATCTCGCCCAGCGCCTGCTTGAGGTTGCGCTCCTTGGAGTTACGGGTGCGAAAGCGCTCGTTCCAGGTACGCAGGCGCTGCATCTTCTCGCGTTGGCGACTCGAGAGCGAGCGGCCGTAGGCGTCCTTGTCCTGCCAGCCGATGTTGGTCGAGAGCCCCTGGTCGTGCATCATGTTGGTCGTCGGCGCGCCGACGCGGGACTTCTCGTCTTTCTCGGCGGCGTCGAACGCGCGCCATTCGGGGCCGCGGTCGATCTCGTCTTCCTCGACGACGAGGCCACAGTCCGTACAGACCGTCTCGGCACGTCCGTCGTCGGAAACCAGTCGGCCACCACACTCGGGACACTCGGTTCGCTCGTCGGCGGTCTCGGTCGATGTCTCGGACTCGGTTTGGCGGGGCTCGTCGCTTCGCGTTCGGATGGGTGAGTCTGTCATTGTCAGCGAGACGGGTACCAGTGGCTGGAAAACGTTCTCGTTACCCATATAACGGAATCATGTCAGTTAAACGCTGGGATCGAGACAGTCCGCGGCGGGCAGCGGTCGGCGGACGGTTCGACGGCCCCGCGGTATCGAAACCCTTACTCTCCGGAGGCCGGTCTGACCACGTATGAGCGACGACGCCGTCAGTCCCGAGGAGGTCCGCCACGTCGCGGAGCTGGCCCGCGTCGACCTCGACGACGAAGAGGTCGACCGGTTCACCGGGCAGTTCGCGGACATCCTCGAGTACTTCGAGACCCTAGACGAGGTGCCGGCAGTCGATCGGGACGCCGATCTCGCGAACGTGATGCGGCCCGACGAAGAACGCGAATCGCTCTCGAGCGAGGACGCGCTCCGGAACGCGTCGGAAACCGAGGACGGCTACTTCAAGGGGCCCAACGTCTCGTAACCATGTCCGAGGACATTTTCATCACCGAAGAGCGGATCGAGGGAGCCGACGACGGCCCGCTCGCCGGTCGGACGGTCGCGGTCAAGGACAACATCTCGACCGAGGGGGTCCGGACGACCTGCGGCTCGCGGATGCTCGAGGACTACGTCCCGCCCTACGACGCGACGGTCGTCTCGCGGCTGAAGGAGGCCGGCGCGACCATCGTCGGCAAGGCCAACATGGACGAGTTCGGCATGGGGACGACCACCGAGACCTCCTACTTCGGCGCGACGGACAACCCCGCCGCGCCGGGCCACGTTCCCGGGGGCTCCTCGGGGGGTTCCGCGGCCGCCGTCGCCGCCGGCGAGGCCGACCTCGCGCTGGGGTCGGACACCGGCGGCTCGGTCCGCTGTCCCGCCGCCTTCTGCGGCGTCGTCGGCATCAAGCCCACCTACGGCCTCGTCTCGCGGTACGGCCTCGTCGCCTACGGCAACAGCTTAGAGCAGATCGGCCCCTTCGGCGAGACCGTCGAGGACGCCGCCGAACTGCTGGACGTGATCGCCGGCAGCGACGAACGGGACGCGACGACACGCGAGGCGCCCCTCGAGGCCGATGAAACCTACGCCGACGCCGCGACCGGCGACGTCGATGGGCTCTCGATCGGCGTTCCGACGGAGCTGCTCGAGGGAGCCGACGAGGGAGTCGTCGAGACGTTCTGGGACGCCATCGCCGACCTGGAGGATCGGGGCGCGGAGTACCACGAGGTCTCGCTTCCCTCGGTCGAACACGCCGTCGAGGCTTACTACGTGATCGCGATGTCGGAGGCTTCGTCGAACCTCGCGCGGTTCGACGGCGTCCGCTACGGGCAGTCGGGCGGCTACGACGGCAACTGGAACGAGACCTTCGCGAAAGCGCGCGAGGAGGGGTTCGGCGACGAGGTCAAACGGCGGATTCTGCTGGGGACCTACGCACTCTCCGCCGGCTACCACGACAAGTACTACAAGAAGGCCCAGGACGCCCGCGCGTGGGTCAAACAGGACTTCGACGATGCCCTCGCGGAGGCGGACGTCCTCGCCAGCCCGACGATGCCGGTTCCGCCGTTCGAACTCGGCGAGAGCCTCGAGGATCCGCTGCAGTTGTATCTCGCCGACGCGAACACCGTGCCGGTGAACCTCGCGGACCTGCCCGCGATTTCGGTGCCGGCCGGCGAAACGGACGGGCTCCCCGTCGGCCTCCAACTGATCGGCCCCGCATTCGGCGAACGGCGGCTGATCCGAGCGGCGAGCGCGCTCGCCTGAGACGGATTGCTGTCCCGATTTCCCGGCGCAACCGCTGCCCGGGTCGCGGTTGCGCCGGCAATGACTGACAGGAAACCGTCTGAACGACGGATAGATTTTTGTGTACGTCTGTCAATCCTCTGCGTACCGAACGGTTCACTCGAGGGGACTTATGAAAATCGCACAGGATCAGGAGGTCGAATTCGACGAATTCTCGCGGGCGTGTGATCTCGTCGAGAGCTATTTCGGGGAAACGATCGATGACGTCGCATTGCACGCGCCGGTTTCCCGCCGGCAACTCACCGCGGTCCTCGCGCGCGCACAGTTGTCGGGCCGACAGCTCGCCATCGACGGCCTGACCGAGGAGGGCGAGGTCGTCTATCAGTCCGACGACGAAACGCTGCTGTGGCTCGACGGCGGGTTCTGGACCGACATGCGGGGCCAACACCACCTAGAGCCCGACGAGGGACGGGCCGCACGCGAGGTCCACCGGCGACTCATCGAGGCGTTGGACGGCGACGTCCCCTACTACAACCGCGAACGCGACCCCTTCGTTCTCATCGAGCGGTTCGATCCCTACGAGTGATCGATTCCGCCGGGCCGCCGGGGTCGGCTCCCGACCCGACGCACAGTGTCTCGACGTCCGGCGTATTCATGTCCCGCTCTTATTTATCAACGAACCGTAACTAGCCCGTGTCCGTCGCGCCGGATCCCGCCGAGATATTCGATCGGGCCGTCGACGAGGGCCAGCGACGACTCGAGCAGTCGCTGCTCGAACTCGCGGCGACCAGCTTCATCGCGGGGTTTACGATCGTCTTCGGCATCGTCGCACTCGGCGTCGTCGACGGGCTCGTCGAACCGCAGTTCGGCGAGGCCGCACACGTGGCTGGCGCGCTCACCTTCGGCGTCGGCATGGTGTTTCTGGTCGTCGGCCGCACGGAACTGTTCAACGAGAACTTCTTCGACCCGGTCGCGGCGGCGACCGCTCGGGACGGGTCGTGGCTGTTGCTCCCGCTGGGTCGCCTGTGGACGGTCACGCTCGTCTTCAACCTCGTCGGCGGGTTCCTCTTCGCGGTCGTCTTCGCCGTCGACGGGGTGCTGCCGCCGGAGTCGGCACACGCGCTGTCCGGCACCGCCGAGGGGATCGTCAACCGACCGGCGAGGGGAATTTTCGCGAGCGCGATCGTCGGCGGGGCGCTCGTGAGCCTCCTGTCGTTCCTCCTGGCGGCGGCCGACAGCGTCGGAAGCCGGCTCGCGCTGGCCTATCTCGTCGGCTTCCTGTTGGCGCTTGGCCCCTTCGACCACGTGGTCGTCACTGCGATCCACGTCTTCTTCGGGTACCTCTTCGACGCGGCGATCGGTTCCGGCGCGCTCGGGGAGACGATCGCCGTCTCGGCCGCCGGCAACGTCGTCGGCGGTATCGGGCTGGTCACGTTCGCTCACGTCGCGCAGGTGCGGGGCGCGGACGGACGCGACGACTGACCGGGGCGAGACCCAGCGCTCGAGCGGCTCTCGATCGAGAACCGGCAACCGATGAAAGAGCGGTGGTCCGTCGACGCGGTCGACGGGTTACTCCTCGTAAGCGAGGTTCATGATCCACTGGGAGAAGGCGTCGCTGTTGGGGTCGACCTCCTCCTCGCCGATAAACGGTGAGAGCATGTCGCCGGCCATCAGCAGGGTGAAATCGAGGTCACGGGCGGTCGGCGAGATGTAGTAGGTGTTGTGTCCCTCGTAGACGGTCTCCTCCCGGTCGACCAGTTCCTTCTCGACGAGCGACTCGACGATTCGACTGCCCTTCCGCGAGGAGACGTCCAGTTCCTTCCAGAAGTCGCTCTGGTGGATACCGCCGGACTCGCGGACGAGTTCGAGGCCCGCGCGCTCGGCCTCGGTGAGTTCGGCTTCGGCCGCGGACACGCTCACGGCCACCACCTCGCCGTGTGCGTCGCTACAGGCAGGAGTGCGTCCATACCCATACCAGATAGTGCGAGCCGCTTAAATGTGCCCTTCGCCGTCGATCGCCGGATCCGCTCCGTCGGCGTCGACGGCCCCCGACACGCGTTCGGGGAGAGAGACCGACTCGTAGCTCGTCCGACAGGGCGGCCCCGGTGCGAACTCGTATCGTGTCGTCTCGGGACCGAGCGCGAGCAGCGACGACGAACGGGTCCCGAACCCGTCCCGGTGAATGCAGACGCCGTAGTCGTGGTCTCCCAGCACCGATCCCCCGCGCTCGAGCCAGTCGCCGACGGTCTCGCCCGATGCCGGCGCGAGCGCATCCCGGACCGCTCGAGCGTTGTCCGCCTGCGCTCGGCCGACCGCCGCTCGATCCGCCGGGACGTCGACATCGTCGTCGACCGCGACGTTGACGACGACGTGGACGCCGGGCTCGAACTCGGTCAGCGTGAGGTCGCCGTCCCACTGGTAGCAAAACGCCTCGTCGGCGTCGGCGACAACCAGATAGAACCCGCTGTACTCGTCGGCCTCGGTCGCGTCCGCCACGATCGAGCGGGCTTCGGCGGCCGAACGCGCCTCGAGGACGTCGGCGACGAGCAGCCCCCGAGAGCGGTCGCCGGCGAGATCGGCGGTGGCCCACTTGTTCGTGAGGCCGACGAAGACACCGTGTTCGTTGTAGCCGATCCAGGTGCCGCCGGCTTCGGCGTCACGCGGCGCGACGATCAGCGGGTCCTCGCGGTAGACGCCCGGCGGGTCCGACGCCCGGCCGATGGCTTCGTCACGGTTCGCGGCGACGGCGACCGGTGCCTCCTCGAAGACCTGCCAAGCGAGCGTGAGCGTACACACGGCTCCGGGTAGGGCGGCAAGCGGCTTAACTCCGGGTCCGGCGGCAATCCCGTGGGTTCCGCCCAGCTATCCTGTAGTGTGGTACCGATCCTGTAGCGGCGTTCGATACAAAGGGTTCTTCAACGATTAGGAGTGGGATCCGAGACACATCTGATGCTGGCTCACACAATCGTGAGTAGCGACGATACGCAGACGACCGCCGAACGGAACGGCGACGAGCGCAGTGGGGTCGAACGATGAACGTCGGTCGACTCCTCGGCCTCGAGGACGCCTCGCGGGGAGAGATGGCCCTGTTTTTCGTGACGATGGGCGTGATGCTCTCGCTTGGGATCGTTGGATTCCTGCGGCCGTCGGCATTGAGTAGTGCGCTCATTGGGGCGAAAAGCTGGGTCCTCGTCTACTTCGGCTGGTGGTTCATCCTGCTTGGGTTCGTCCTGCTGGTCGCCGCGACCGCGTTCACGGCCTCGCGGTACGGCCGGATCCGGATCGGCGGCCCCGACGCCGAGCCCGAATTCGATCGCTTCTCGTGGCTATCGATGGTCTTTACCGTCGGGTTCGGCGCGTCAGTCCTCATCTGGGGCGTGGCGGAACCGGTTTCGATCGTCCAGTATCCCCCGCCGGATCCCGCGCCGGTCCAGAACGCATCCACCGAGTCGATGGCGCTCGCGTTCATGTTCATCCACGAGGTGTTCCCGGGGCTGGCGATGTGGTATCTCCCCGTCGCGATCGCCTTCGGGATCGCGGTCTACACGGACGGCATCGGCGAGTACAAGATCAGTTCGATGCTTGCCGGCGTCGTCGACAAGGGTCGAATCCCGGGCCTCTACTGGCTGGTCGATCTGGCGGCGCTGATCGCCACGATCGGCGGCATCGCGACGACGCTCGGGTTCAGCGCACAGACGATGTCCTCGATCCTCAGCGGCGTCTTCGGTCTCGAGGCGCGGATACTCACCTACGCGGTGTTCGCGCTGATCGGGCTGGTCTTCCTCGGTGACGTCTGGCTCGGCCTCCGGAAGGGGATCCGTAACGCGGCCCGGGCGACGGTGATCCTCATCGGCGCCGCGATGGCCCTACTCGTGGTGATCGGGCCGACGCTGTACATGCTCGAACTCCACCTCGACGCGACCGGCGTCTGGCTCAGCAACCTGTTCCGGCTGTCGCTGTACACCGCGCCGGGGGCCGAGGGCAACTGGGCGGCCGACTGGACCGGCTTCTGGTGGGCCTGGTGGGCCGCCTGGAGTATCTTCGTCGGGAGCTTCGTCGCTCGCGTCTCGAAGGGCCGCACGATCAGGGAGCTGTTCGCCGTCCTCGTGCTGGTCCCGACGCTGTTTACCTGGATCCAGCACGGTCTCATCGGCGGCTGGGCGCTCGCACCGGGGTATCAAGCCCCAATCGCGGAGGCACTGGCCGCGTCGGGCAATCCCGCAGCCATCGCGAAAGCCCTCGAGATCACGCCGTATGGAACGATTCTCGCCGTACTCTTCGTCTTCATCATCGCCGGCTACATCATTACCTCGCTCGACTCGGCGGTGTTTATGATTTCGGCGATCACGCTCGGCGACGAGAACCCGAACCCGCGAAACCGCGCGTGGTGGGGTGCCTTGCTCGCCGTCTTCGGGATGATGTCGCTCGAACTCGAGGAGTTCAGCGCCATCGAGTCGCTGTCGGTGACGATGGCGCTGCCGTTCTCGCTGTTCCTGTTGCTCGTCCTGTACGGCAGCTACGTCGTCGCCAGAAACTACGTTCGCGACAACGAGACGCCGGTCTCGGAGCCGCCGACCCGCCGTCAGCGGCCGGTCTCCGAGAGCGTCTCCGACGACGACTGACCAGCGACGCGGGAGACTACCCGCTCAGGTCGGTCCCGTCCGTAAGTAGACGCTCGCGGACCGCCTCGCGGTCGACGGTCCCCGATGCCGTCCGGGGAAGCGAGTCGGCGACGCCGACCGTCTTCGGCCGCTTGAACCCCGCGAGGCGCTCGTCGCAGTGAGCGAGCAGGGACGCCGGCTCGAGCGATGCGGCTGCCCCCGCTTCGGGGGCGACGAGCGCCGCGACCCGTTCGCCCCACTCCGGATCGGAGAGACCCACGACCGCGGCGTCCGCGACAGCTGGGTGGGACCGCAGCGCCGCGACGACCTCGCCGGGGTCGACGTTCTCGCCGCCGGTGACGATGCGGTCGCTGCGGCGATTGAGGACCCACAGCCGGCCGTCTGCATCGCGGTAGCCGACGTCGCCGGTGTGGAGGCCGTGGTCGTCGAACGCCGCCGCGGTCTCGGCGGCGTCGAGATAGCCCGGCGTCACCGTCGGCCCCGAGACGACGAGTTCGCCCTGTTCGCCCGGTCCGAGAACCGTGCCGTCCTCGTCGACAACAGTCACGTCGGTTCCGGAAAGCGGCTTGCCGACCGTCCCCTCGTGGGCTGCGGTCTCGGCCGGTGTCGCCGTCGCGATCTGGGAGGCGGTCTCGGTCATGCCGTAGGTCGGGTGGGCCGGCACGCCCCGCTCCCGACAGCGCTCGAGCAGTTCCCGCGAGGCCGGGGCACCGCCCAGCAGAACGAACCGCAGCGATTCCGGCGGTTCCCAGCCGGCCTCGAGCAGGCGCTTGCACATCGTCGGCACGAGCGAGACGCCCGTGATATCGTACTCGTCGACGACGCGGGCGGTGTCGCGGGGGTCGAACTCGCGCTGGATCACGGCGGTCGTTCCGTACAGCGTCGACCGGACGATCGGTGCCAGCCCGCCCATGTGATACATCGGCAGGCAGCAGAGCCACCGGTCGGCCGGCAGGACGCCGAGCCGGAACGCCGAGGCGGTCGCGCTGGCGACGAGGTTGCCGACCGTCAGTCGGACGGCCTTCGGCTCGCCCGACGTGCCCGACGTGAACATGAGCAGATGCGTGTCGTCGCGCTCGAGCGCGACCGGCGTCACGGACGCCCCGTCGATCGGCTCGAGCGGGTCGACGCCGTCGCGATCGGGGGCGTCGACCGAGCGGATCGGGGCGTCCGTGACCTCGAGGGCGAGTTCTTCGGTCGCCGCCTCGCAGACGACCGCGTCGACGGCGGTTCGTCGGACCTTCGAGGCGAGTTCCGCTGCCGTTTCCCGGACGTTCAGCGGGACGACCGTGACGCCGAGTCGCATCGCGGCGAAGTAGACCTCGGCGAACGCGACGCGGGTGTCCATGAGGATACCGAGGCGATCGTCGGGGCCGGAGACGAGGCTCTCGAGTCGCGCCGCGACGGCGTCGACCCGCCGGTCGAACGCCCTGTACGTCCACGATCGGTCACCGTCGGCGTCGACGAGTGCCGTCGCGTCCGGCGTCGTCGAGGCACGACCGGCGAGCAGGTCCCGCGTCGGCCACTCGAGGCCGCCGGTCATCGGTCACCCCAGACGTCCGAGACGCCCAGTCCCTTCGCCTGCGGGACGACGGCCGACCCCTTCTCGATCAGGACGGGATCCCGGCCCAGATCCGTCGCGAGCAGATCGCCGGTTGCCAGTCCGCAGGCCGGCACGTCGGGGATCGCGGCCGCCAGATGTACCGCGCCGGTGCGCGCGACGACCCCGTCGATGGTGGTCGTCACCAGCGGCGCGACCTCGAGTTCGGACAGCCACGCGGCGACCTGTCGAGCGACGTCGATCCCGCCCAGCGCCATCGGCTTCAGGACGACGACGTCGGCCGCCCCGGCGTCACAGATCGCGTCGACGCCGTGTTCCAACAGCCCCTCGTCGAGCGCGATCGAGACGCCCGGGCTCTCCTCGCGGAGGTCGGCGTGACCCTCGAGCGCGCCCGCCGGGAGGGGCTGCTCGAGGATCGAGACGCCGCAGTCGGCAAAGCCCTCGAGCGCCGACTGGGCCTCCTCGAAGGTCCAGGCCTCGTTGGCGTCGGCCCGCAGTTCGATCCGGTCGCCGACGGCCTCGCGGACTCGGCGGACGCGTTCGATGTCGTCCTCGACGCTCCGGAGGCCGACCTTCAGCTTGCAGGTGGTAAAGCCCCGATCTACGGCCGCGCGGGCCGCGGCGACCGTCTCGTCCGGTGAGCCGTCGCCGATCGTCGCGTTGACCGGCACCCGCCCGACCATCGGCCCCTGTCCGAGGTAGCGATACAGCGGCGTCGACTCGCGGGTCGCCTGCAGATCGGCCAGTGCCAGCGAGAGGGCGTGACGGGCCGCGACCTGCCGGTCGACGGCCTCGAGGGCCTCGCTCGGGCCGTCGGTTCGAAGCGCCTCCTGTGCGCGCTCGAGGGCGCGCTCACAGTCCTCCCGGGACTCGGTCCAGCCCGGCAGCGGCGTCGCTTCTCCGTAGCCGACGGCCGGCTCGTCGCCGGCTCCGTCGCTGCCGTCGTCGGCCTCGTCGACCAGTCGGACGAGAAAGCCGTCCCGGGACGCGATCGTCCCGTCGGCCGTCTCGAGCGGCTCAACGAGGTCGAGCGAGAAGGGACGATACGCAAGCGAGAGGTCCTCGGCGGCGCTCATAGCAGCACCAGCCCCCCGGCGAAACAGACGGCATAGATCGCGAGCAGCTTGCCGGTCGCCTCGAGCGCGGGGTTGAGCGCCTCGCCATCGGTTCGGGTCAGGACGGTTCGCGCGATCGTCGCGGCGTAGGGCAGCGTCACCAGCGGGAGCAACACACCGGGTCCGACGTCGGTCGCGAGCCAGAACCAGCCCGGAACGACGTAGGCGATCGCGAGCATGGCCACGTACTCCACGCGACTCCAGCGGTAGCCCAGCCGGACCGCGAGGGTCCGTTTACCCGCCTCGGTGTCGGTCTCCTTGTCCCGGACGTTGTTCACGACGAGAATCGCCGTCGAGAGCCCGGCGATCGGCAGGCTCGCGATCACGGCCTCGAGCGGGACGGTGCCGTCGGGGATCGTCGTCGCGAGCGGCTCCGCGAGGACGGCCGCGGCCTGTACGTAGTAGGTCCCGGTCACGGCGACGAGGCCGAAGAAGACGAAGACGAAGAGATCACCCAATCCGTGATAGCCCAGCGGATAGGGGCCGCCGGTGTAGGCCCACCCGCAGAAGACGCTGACGAGCCCCACGACGAGGATCGGAACGCCCCCTACGTAGACGAGATAGGTCCCCGAGCAGATCGCCAGTCCGAAGGTGACGATCGTCGCGAGCTTGACCTGTGCGGGCGAGATGAGCCCCGACTGGGTGACCCGGGTAAAGCCCTCCCGGTCCTCGGTGTCGGCCCCCTTGACGGCGTCGTAGTAGTCGTTCGCGAAGTTCGTCCCGATCTGGATCAGCGCCGCACCGACGAAGGCCACGATCGCCGGCAGCGGCGCGAACACGCCCTCGACGGCCGCCAGCCCCGACCCGACGATCACCGGGGCCGCGGCCGCGGGCAAGGTCTGCGGGCGGGCCGCCATCAGCCACGCCTTCGTCCGTGATGTCTCGACCTCGGCCGAACTCATGGTTCGAGTGTCCCACTCGAGAGAGTGTCAACGTTGGCATTGCGAGTGACCGCCCGCGGTCGCGGCCGCGGGCGAGCGGGGAAGCGACCGGAGGAACCAGCTACGCCGACGGGACCACGAGTTCGACCGGCTCCATCCCGAAAAACGCCGTTTCGTAGCCCTGATGGCGGGCCGTTTGCGGGGGCGACTCGACCGCGATCCGGACCGTGTCACTCTCCCGAACGTCCGAGACGGACCGCCCGTAGTGGTGCCCGTACTCACCGTCGATCACCGGCTCGAGGCGCTCGTCGAGGACCTGCCGGGCGTCGCGCTCGAGGACGACCCGCAGCGACGCGTTCGGGAGCGGCACCCGGTTGTACGGCGTCCGCGGCGAGACGAGCAGATAGGGGTCGTCGCCGTCGGCGAGTCGCGATTCGGGCTCGAGCAACGCGACGACGACCGCCGCGTCGCCGCTCGTGGGGAGGCCGTCGCCGGCCGTGTCGTCCGTCTCGCCGCCGACAGACTCGACCAGCCGCGTTCCCGGATAGGCGTCCGCCGGCGGCACCCTCGAGTAGGGGATCGTTGGCTCCGTTCCGCCGTCCTCGTCGCCGGCCGCGTCACGGCCGTCGTCGGCATCGCGTCCGTCGTCGTCGGTTCCGGCGCGGTCCACCATCGGCTCGAGCGCACCCCGCTGGCCCCACCGGTCCCGGTCCAGCAGTTCGATCCCCTCGACGACGGCCTCGCGGAAGGCCTGATCGTACGTGAACTCGAAGGTCGTGGTCGCCCCGTCGGTGAATCGGCCCGCCAGCGAGCCGGTCCGACGGATCGAGAGCGGCGGGAGCTCGACGTCGACGGTGTAGGTCCCGTCCGCCGGGAGGTCGACGTTGTCGCCGACGTGGAGTCCCATCTCCTGGGAGAGCATCGGCCACAGCGCCCGCGAATCGATCTCGCGCCCGTCGCGGGAGACCGTCACCCTCGGCTCGGCACCGGGCAAGACCCGTCCCGTCTCCCGGTCCCAGACGACGACCATCAGATGGACCCCGCGGCCGGCCGCGGGTTCGACGAACTCGCGATAGTTCGCCGTGACGATCCAGAACGGATGGGGGTACGACAGCATCGGGGTCAGCGCGTACTCGCCAGCATCGACCGGCTCGAGAACGCGCATCGACTTCCGGTGGCCGGGTAGATAGACCGCCTCCGGCGGGTTCTCGAGCATCGGGATCGGCGGGGTTCCCGAGACGCCCTCGGAGCCGTCGCTTCCGCCCCCGGCGTCGGCCTCTCCGTCGGGCTCGCCGCTGGGCGCGGTACAGCCCGCGAGCGCGAGCGCGGCCGGCAGCGTCGTCCGCCGGAGGAGCGTTCGTCGGTGCATCGGTTCGATATACGGGCCTTCGGTTAGTAGTGCCACGGGAAATCGTCGAAGTCCGGATCGCGACCCTCGACGAACGCGTCCCGACCCTCCTTCGCTTCGTCGGTCATGTAGCCCAGCCGCGTCGCCTCGCCGGCGAAGACCTGCTGGCCGACCATCCCGTCGTCGGTCATGTTGAAGGCGTACTTGAGCATCCGCATCGCCGTCGGGCTCTTCGCGTTGATGCGGTCGCCCCACTCGAGGGCGGTCTCCTCGAGTTCCTCGTGGGGGACTGCCTCGTTGACCATGCCCATGTCGGCGGCCTCCTCGGCGTCGTAGGTCTTCCCGAGGAAGAAGACCTCGCGGGCTTTCTTCTGGCCGATCTGTTTGGCCAAGTACGCGGAGCCGAAGCCGGCGTCGTAGCTGGCCACGTCCGGGTCGGTCTGGAGGAACTTCGCGTGCTCCTCGCTCGCGAGGGTCAGGTCACAGACGACGTGCAGCGAGTGGCCCCCGCCGACGGCCCAGCCCGGCACCACCGCGACGACCACCTTCGGGATGTGCCGAATGAGGCGCTGGACCTCGAGGATGTGGAGCCGTCCCTGCTCCGACGCTTGCGCTCGCGGACTCTGTCCGCTCGCGTCTTCCGAGGCGCGTTGCGCCTCGCTCTCCTCGTCCCCTTCGTACTGATACCCGTCCTCGCCGCGAACCGTCTGATCGCCGCCGGAACAGAACGCCCAGCCGCCGTCCTTCGAGGACGGCCCGTTCCCGGTCAGCAGAATACAGCCGACGTCGGTCTGGCGCTTGGCGTGGTCGAGGGCGTCGTAGAGTTCGTCGACGGTCCCCGGCCGGAAGGCGTTGCGGACGTCGGGCCGGTCGAACGCGATCCGGACCGTCCCGGCGTCGACCGCGCGGTGGTAGGTGATGTCCCTGAACTCGTCGTTCAGTGCCGCAGGCTCCCACTGCTCGGGATCGAAGAGTTCCGAAACCATTGCTCGAGTGTGGCGGGCGACGGCTGAAATAGATTCGCGTCTCGGCCGGGTCGTCGTCGACTCCCCGCGCGAGGTCGACTGCCGGCCGGGGTCAGCCGGTCGTGTCAGCGAGGTCGTCAGTGGCGTCGTCGTCGGTCCCGTCGTAGTCGGTGTACCGTGCCCAGACCGCAAGCAGGCTCGGCAGGACGACGATACTGGCGAGGAACGCGTACGCGATCGCGACGCTCGTGACGAAGCCAAAGCGCCGCAGCGACGGCACGAGCGCGAAGACGAGGACGCCAAAGCCCGCGGCGGTCGTGACGGCGCTGGCGAGCAACGCGCCGCCAGTCCCCTGGACCGTCCGCCGGAGCGACGCGATGGGGTCACCCCGCGCTCGCTCCTCCTCGAGGAACCGCTCGCCGACGTGGATCGCGTAGTCGACGCCGATCCCGATGCCGATCGCCGCGATGATGGCCGTCTCGGAGGTGAAGGGGATCCCCGCGAGGTACATCGTCCCGAACAGCCACGCCTGCGCGAACAGGACCGGCGCGATGACGACCGCACCGAGCGAGAGCGTCCGGTAGCGGAGCCAGAACGTCGCCGTCAGGAACGCGAGGATGACGGCGAACGTGATCGCGAAGCCCTGCACGAGCGTCTCGAGCAGCCCCTGCTGGACGAGTTCCTCGACGATCGGCTGGCCGGTCGCCGTCACCGTCAGCCCGGACTCGCCCTCGATGGTCGTCGCTACCGCTCGCATCTCCTCGGTGATCGTCGCCGTGTTTGCCCCGCCGGAGAGGCCCACGGAGAGCCGGAGGGACCGGTACTCGCCGTCCGTGCGATGGATCGTTGCCGCGGCCGCCGACGGATCGGCGGCGTAGACCGCGTCGTAGACCGCGGTGAGGTTTTCCTCCGGCACGCCGTCGCCGTCGGTGTCGGCGTCGTCGACCACGGCGGCGACCGTCTCGTTGTCCGCGGCGACCGACTCGATGGTCTCGAGCGGTCCGGTCGCTTGCAGGCGGCCGTTCGCCAACGTCTGTGCGGACGAGGCGTTCGCCGCCCGATCCCTGCCGGCCGCGACCCGCTCGAGCGTGTCGGGGTCGGTGACTGGCCCCTCAATCAGTACCTCCGCCCTCGACTGATCGCGCGACTGGGCGAACCGGTCGTTCAGATACAGCGCCTGCTCGCGCAGTTGGTAGTCGCTGGGCTGCAACGAACCGGGCAGCGAGTCCATCCAGGCCGGCGAGTCCCGGGGCAGGAAGTCCGTCTGCTCGATCGACGTGTCGATGTCCGTCGCGGCCGCGCCCCCGGCCGCGCTCAGGACGAGCGCGATAGCGATGACGACGGCCGGCCCCCGGTCGGCGATCTCGGCACCGACGCTGAGGACCCGGCTGGCGACGCCGCCGCGACCGAACGCCGGCCGGCGCCGCGACAGGCCGAGTCGCTCGAGCCCCCCATCGAGCTCGAGTTTCAGCGCGGGCAAGAGCAAGCCGAAGACGAGAAACGCCGACACGATGCCGACGGCGCTGACGATGCCGAACTCCCTGATCGAGGCCAGCGGGCTGACGACGTTCGAGAGGAACCCAACGGCGGTCGTGAACGTGGCGGCACCGATGGCGACGACGACGCCGGCCAACCCCCGACGCATCGCCGTCCGGGGCGTCGCGTCGGGATCGTCGTCGCTGGCCTCCCGGTAGCGCATCACGACGTGTAACGCGTAGTCGATCGAGAGCCCGATCAGCAGGAACGGAACGGCGATCAGGATCTGCGTCACGCCGATCCCGGCCCACCCCATGAAGCCGGCCATCCACGCGAGGACGAGCGCGATCCCGGCGAGCCCGAGCCCGATGTCGAAGACGTCGCGGTAGGCGATCCCCAGCGCGAGGACGATGATCAGCAACGCGATCGGCGAGATGATCGCGAAGCTCTCGCCGGTCGCCTGCGTACTCTCGGCGTCGACGACGGCGCTCCCGAAGACGAAGCTCTCCCCGGACGTCAACGTCGCCGCGGACAGCTCCCGGATCTCGAGCTGGGCGTCGGCCACGTCCGCGGGGAGATCGTCACCGGTCGCGCCGCTCGTGTCCTGAAAGACGTAGAGGACGCGCCCGTCGGTCGTCGTCGCGCCCGGCTCGTAGTCGGTCGGCAACAGCGAGTAGGGATCGACTGTGCCCGCGGCCGCCGACTCCGGGGCCAGCACCCGTTCGACGGTCGCTTCGACCTCGCTTTCCGACATCGACTCCAGTTGCGCGATCTGGGCCTCGAGCGACGGCGGTGCCGAACCGTTGACCCCGCCGTCGGACCCGTTGGGAGTCCCGTTGCCGGCCTCGGCCTCCCGAATCGCCGCGGTCGCGACGACGTTCGAGAGCCCGACCATCGGCTGCCGATTCCGCAACGTCGCGTTCACGTTGCCGTCGTCGGCGATGGCCCGTTGGAGGGTCAGCCCCTCGAGCAGCGACGCTTTCGACAGGGCGTTCTCGTCGCGGACGACGACCTGGACGACGGTCGTGTTCTCCCCTTCGGTCGCGAAGTCGGACCGGAGTTGGTCGTACTTCGCGGCCTCCGTCAAGTCGCTCTCGAAGTTCGCGATCGTCAGCTCCGAGTCGACGCTACCCGCCCCGCTGGCGACGAGCAACGTCGCTATCAGCACGACCGCGATGATCGCCTTGCTGTGTGCGGTCACGAACGCCGCGTACCGATCGGCCGGATCCATTACCAGCCGTTTCCCCACCCGGGGACATAAGTATTGTAGGATACTACAAAATATATCCAATCGGGGAACCCCGCTACTGATAGGCCCGACGCGCGAACCCTCGAGCGACCGACCCGCAGGTATTCATGAGTACACGAGATGCAGTCGCGGCGCTGAAACGGCTCGGCCTGCCGAACTATCAGGCCCGCGTCTTCGTCGCCCTCCAGGAACTGGGGACGGGGACCGCACAGGAGATCAGCGAAATCTCGGAGGTCCCCCGGTCGCAGGTCTACGGCGCGGCCGACGATCTCCTCGAGCGCGGACTCGTCGAACTGACCGAGTCGTCACCGAAACGGTACCGGCCGGTGAGTCTCGCCGCCGCCCGCGAGCAGTTGACGAACCGGCTCGAGCGCGAGCGCGAGCGGGCGTTCGCAAACCTCGCGGAACTCCGGACCGCGACGCCGGACCGCCCGGACGACGGCTCGGTATCGACCCTCCGGGGCCGCCAACCGATCGACGATCGGATCGCCGAGTTGATCGGCGAGGCGGCGGCAGCCGTCGTCTTCACTGCGCCCTCGAGCCGGTCGTTGACCGAGGCGATCGAAACGGCACTGCGCGAGCGGGCGACGCAGGGGACCGACGTCACCGTCGTCACGGCCGAGGAGGCGATCCGCGAACGCTTCGCGGCGAGTCCGATCCGGGTGATCGTGATGGGCGAGGACAACCCCGCCGACTTCGCCGGCCGGGCCCTGATGATCGATGAGGGAACGGTGTTGCTGTCGGTCGCGACCGACGACGAGGCCGTCGACGAGGAGGCGATGTGGACGGCCGGCAGCAGCATCGGTCGCATTCTGGCACAGTTCATGCAGTCCGGCATCGAGTCCGGAACGGACCGCAACGCCTGACTCGAGCGGGGCGGTCGGCCGGTTACATCTCGAGACCGCGAGACGGGTGCGTCGTCTCCGCGCCGAACAGTACGCGAGGAGCCGACGGGCCGCTTCGACCGATCGGTTCGCGGTGACTCGAAATCGCCCTCGCCGATCCGATATCGACGGTGTATTTCGTATATCGGTATACGATTCATTTGTTCGAGACGCGGCGTTCTGCTCGAATCCGACGACCCGGCACGGAGCCGTTCGGGCCGATTTATTTTTCAGCCGGCCGACCGATCGGCTACCCGATGGGGGAGACCTACTACGAGGTCCTTGGGGTCGACCCGGACGCCACTCCCGACGAGATCGAGTCGGCCTACCGCGATCGCGTCCTCGAGACTCACCCGGACCACTCCGACGCCCCCGACGCGACCGAGCGGTTCCAGCGGGTCCAGACTGCCAGATCGGTATTGACCGACGGGGACGAACGGGCCCGCTACGACCGACTCGGTCACGAGGCCTACGTCGGACTCGCCGACGGCACCGCACGCGACGACGCGACCGGCGAGGCTGCCGACGACGGTTCGAACCGGACCACCGAGCGAACCGGCTCGCACCCGACGGGCGGCCGCACGAACGCGACGGCGGGAACGGAAACCGGCGGCGCGACGACCGGACGGCGAACGGGCCGCCGGACCGGCCGCGCTCGAGGGGCCGCTAACACGACGGCCACGGACGGAACGACGGGTCGAACCTCGAGCCACCACGCCCGCCAGCGGTCGCGACGCCGCCAGCAACGGGCCACGCGGCAGGCGACCGGCGATTGGCCCTTCGGCGAGGACGATGAAGCGGAGTCGAACGAGTCGGCAGGTTCGACCGAGAGCGACGACGCGACGGCGGATGACGGCTTCAGTTACTCCGTCCACGGCTGGGACGACGAGATCGACCTCGAGTGGGAAGGCCGGCGGATCGATCGGTCGACGGCGACGTCGGTCGGGGCCGTCGCCGTGTTGTACCCGCTGCTCGTCTGGGCGAGTCTCACCCCGTTCTTTTCGCTGCCCGTCAACGTCGTCCTCGCCGGCTGTACGCTCGCGCTGGTGGGGTATCTGTTGACGATGCCGCGGCTGGCGATCGGCGTCTTCGGCGGGTGGAGCATCCTGTTCCCGCTCGGGATCGCGGTGCTGTCGCCGGTCGGGCTCGGATCGCTGTTCGGCCTGTTCGCGCTCGGGTTCGTCTGGATTCCGCTGGGCTACGCCGTCGTGTTGTGGTGGGTCCTGCAACCGTAGCGAACGGAATCGGGCGGAAAGCGGGAGTTACACGTCGTGCTCGAGGTCGGTCGCGACCGCGTCGGTAACGCGGTCTGCCAGGTCATCACGCCGCCGGTGACTCGCCTCGGAGTCGAACGCGACCGAGAGGACCTGCGTGCCCGGCGCCTCGAGCGAGCGGCGATAGGCGGCCGCAAAGTCCGCCGGCGCGACGCGTTCGAACACGAGGTCGTATAGGTCCTCGAGCGCCGAAAAGTCGAGGCCGTGGGGCGTCTTGAACTGGTCCGTGAACGGCGGCTCGAACTCCTCGATCGGCAGTTCGTGAAAGATGCCGCCGCCGTCGTTGTCCAGCAGGACGATCGTGGCGTCGACGCCGCAGCGCTCGAGCGCGAGCAGGCCGTTCGAATCGTGATAGAACGCCAGATCGCCGGTGACCAGCACCAGCGGCTCGTCGGCCGTGCTGCCGGCGCCGAGTGCCGTGCTGGTGATCCCGTCGATTCCACTCGCCCCGCGGTTGGCCAGTACCGTCAGCTCGGCCGCCCGCGGCCGGGCGAACCGGTCGGCGTCCCGGATCGGCATGCTGTTCGAGACGAACACCGTCGCCGGATCCGGCGCGGCCGCGAACACGTCGGCGAGGATCGCCCCCTCGAAGGGGTCGGTCTCGAGTGCGTCCGGGGCAAGCGCCTCGTCGCGGATCGCCCAGTGGCGACGTTCCGCCGCCGCGAGGCGCTTGCGCCAGTCGCGGTCGATCTCGGAACGGCCGTCCCGGTCGGGGAGCGCCTCGAGCAGTCCGTCGACGACGGCCGTGGGATCGGCCGCTAGCAGATCGGTCGCGGTAAAGGTGGCCTCGCGCCACTTTCCGGGGGGATCGACGAGGAACTGGCTGGCGTCGGCGTCGCGCAGCCAGTGACGGAGCGGCTTCGAGGTGGGGGAGGCACCGAACCGAAGGACGACGTCCGGCGGCGGCAGTTGTCCGACGTAGGTGTCGTAGCCGCCGTAGATCGTTCGCGGTAGCGAGTTCGCGTTTTCACGGTCGACGTGCGGGCCAAAGCGCAGCCCCGAGAGGGGGTCCGCCAGGATCGGCGCGCCCAGCCGCTCCGCGAGTCGCGTGACGGCAGCGGGCTCGAGGACGGGAAGCGTCGTCGGATCGGCCGGCCCCGCCACGAGCAGCGGGCGGTCAGCGTCTGCAAGTGCCGCAGCCAGCCGGTCGCGGTCCGCGTCGTCCGGGAGCTGCCGGCCGCTCGCGGTTTCTACGAACGGCCCGTCACGCCCCCGGCCGGCCGTCGTCCCGGCGAAGTCGTCCGGTACGTCGCCGGGTACCTCGATCGGCTCGAGGGGCTTGCGGAACGGACAGTTGACGTGGACTGGTCCGGGCGGAACGCCGTCGGTCTCGGCGATCGCACGGGCCGCAGTGGTCCGTAGACTTCTCACTTTCCGCTCGTCGGCCTCCGGTTCGGGGAGTTCGGTATACCATCGGACCGCGTCGCCGTAGAGTTTGACCTGATCGACGGTCTGGTTCGCGCCGCTGTCGCGCAGTTCCGGGGGCCGGTCGGCCGTCAGCACGAGCAGCGGAACGCGGGCCCGATCGGCCTCCATGACGGCGGGGTGGAAGTTCGCCGCGGCCGTGCCCGAGGTACAGACCAGTGCCGTCGGCTCGCCGGTGCGTCGCGCACGTCCGAGCGCGAAAAACGCCGCCGAGCGTTCGTCGAGATGCGAGTAGACGTCGATCCCGTCGTGTTCCGCGAAGGCAACCGTCAGCGGCGTCGAGCGGCTCCCGGGCGCGAGACAGACGGCCTCGAGGCCGCTTTTGGCGAGTTCGTCGGCCAGCACGCGGCCCCACAGGGTCGCGCGGTTCGGTGCCGTCATCGGTCTATCTGAGTTCGTCGAGGACCGGTCGGAACTTCAACTGTACCTCGTCCCACTCCTCGTCGGGATCGCTGTCGGCGACGATGCCGCTGCCCGCAAAGAGGGTGACCTGCTCGTCGGTCGCGACGCCCGAGCGGAGTCCGACCGCGAACTCGCCGTCGCCGTCGGCGTCGAACCAGCCCACCGGGGCAGCGTACCAGCCCCGGTCGAACGACTCCGTCTCGCGGATCGTCTCCCAGGCCGCGTCCGGCGGGACGCCGCCGACCGCGGGGGTCGGATGGAGCGCCTCGACGATTTCGAGGACGTGTCGATCGCCCGAGAGCGTCGCCTCGATCGGCGTTTGTAGGTGCTGAATCGTCGCCAGCCGGCGGATCGTCTGCTCGCTGACCGTCAGGTCGCGGGCAAACGGCGCGAGCTGTTCGCGGATCGCGTCGACGACGAGCCCGTGTTCGTGCTGGAACTTCTCGTCACCGCGCATGCGCTCGACGTGATCCTCGTCCTCGGCCGGCGTCTCGCCGCGGGGTACCGAGCCGGCGAGCGCCTCGGTCTCGACGCGCTGGCCGCGTTTCGAGACCAGCCGCTCCGGCGGTGCGCCAAAGAAGGTACCGCCGGTGCCGTGACCGATCGAAAAGCGATAGCAGTTCGGGTACTGTCGGCCCAACTGCTCGAGGGTCGCCGCGACGTCGATCGGCCCCTCGAGTTCAACCGACAGCGCCTGTGCGAGAACGACCTTCCGCAGCCTGCCGTCAGCGATCCGCTCGAGGGCGGTGTCGACCTGCGTCGTCCACTCGGCTGGCGAGGTCGTCCGCCGGGTCGCGGCGACGCCGGGCGTCGAGCCGCTCGGCCCCGACCCCGGCGAGACCGTCAGGCGGTCGTGCCAGCGCTCGAGTCGGTCGTCGGCCTCGCCGGCCCGATCGCCGACGGCCGTGAGCCAGGTGCCGTCGTCGGTCCGCACGACCTGCACTCGCGGCACGATAAACGACGCTGCCGGGAACCCGGTCCAGGGCGGCGTCGGCTCGTGGCCGTCATGGAAGGCGACACCGCCGACGGCCCGCGGACGGGCCGGTTCCGGTCCGTCGTGAACGAGCCCGGAAAACACCCGGTTCGCCCGGTCGCGGAGTCGGTCGAAGCGACCGGTTCCGCCGGCGGTGAACTCGACTGCGATCCCTCGCCCGACCAGTTCCAGCCCGTCGGGCGTGGCCCACTGGACGCGGGCGGCGGCGCTGCCGTCGAGGATCGCGTCCGCAGCGACCCCCTCGAGTTCGCGACTCCGACTGACGAGATCGGCAGCGCCGTCGGCCCCGTTCGTCCCGCCCGCCAGTCGACTGTCGCCCGACGATCGATCCATCGATCGCACGTCAGGACCGGCCGGACTTCAGCCTGACTATTGGCGAATCGATCAGCTGTATCGCTGCTCCTCCCACGGGTTCGCAGTCTGGGAGTAGCCACGCCGCTCCCAGTAACCCCGCTGGGGCTCGGTGAGGAACTCGACGCCATCGACCCACTTGGCACCCTTGTAGGCGTACTTATGGGGCGTGACAACCCGGAGTGGACCGCCGTGGTCATCGGGCAGGGGCTCGCCGTCGAACGCCCACGCGAACAGGACCTCCTCGCGCAGACAGTCCTCGAGGGGCAGATCCGTAGTGTAGCCGTCCAGCCCGGAGAACATCACGTGGACGGCTTCCGGGTCGACGCCGGCCCGCTCGGCGAGTTCGGGGAAGGAAACGCCGGTGAACGAACAGTCGAACTTGCTCCAGCCGGTCACGCAGTGGAAGTCCTGACGCTGTGTGACCGACGGCAGTTCGCGAAACTCCTCCCACGAGAAGGTCAGTTCCTCCTCGACTGCGCCGGTGACGGTGAACTCCCAGGTCTCCGGGTCCCAGTCGGGCGTCCCGCTCTTCGAGAGGACCGGGAAGGCGGTCGTTTCGCGCTGTCCCGGCGGCAGCCGTTCGTCGCCGAATTCCTGATAGAGATCCGTGACGTCGGTCGCGTCCATATCCGTCCGTACGGTCGAACGGACGTAGATGTGACGCCATCGATCGCCGTCCCCGTGGATGGCCGTCGCGGCTGCGGCCGGACAGCGACGGCCGGTCACCGATCCGTCGTCGACCGGTGACTCGAGAGCGGGTCGGTCCCGACAGGCTGTCGCTCGAAAAAGGCAATATTCCCGAGACTGGAGCGGGGTCGAAACTGATCGAAACGGTCGCGGCGTGACTGCAACTCGATAGTTTCCGTCGAAACCCTCGCCATCCCTTAGTACGGTCTCGCCGAGGGTACGATCGCATGGCGAGTAGACAACAGTTAACGGAACGAGAAATGACAGACACAGAACCGGAAGAGATGGGCGAGCAGGCGATGGGGCCGGCGTTCGTCGCGTCAGCCGCCTCGGTCGGACTCTCGCTGTATTACTTCTTCATCCGCGGCGAGCGCGACCTCGGGACGTTCGTCGGCCTCTGGCCCCCGACGATCCTCGCGTTCGCGAGTTACTTCAACCAGCGCAAGATGCGCCAACAGTTGGAGACGCTGACCCAACCCGGTACGACCCTGAAGAACGCGTTCGACTCGATGATGGGCAACCGCTGAGTCGGTCGTCTCGATCCCCGAACTGAGACGGTCTACTGTCCGCCATTGCCGGAGGGGCCGCGACCGCCCGGTCCCACCGGGAACTCGGTACAGCAAACCGTACGAGACAGTGCCATCCGACTGCCGTCGCTTACCGATCCCACACGCGTCCTCGGTTTTGTGGGACTGAAACGCGGTCTCGTTTCGGCTGCCTGACCGATCGGTTTCGACTGGTGTAGAGTCCCCGTCAAACCTAAATACCCCCTCGCCGAAAGCCGAATCAGATGCCGAAAGTAGAGATCACCATACCGGAACACCTCGAGATGCAGATCGCCCAGATGGTCGAGCGCGGCGAGTTCGTCAACCGCGAGGAGGCGATCGAGGACCTCCTATCGACGGGCATCAAGGCGTACAAGACCAGCGGCCCATCGGACGAAGAGGAGGGGGCTGGAACCGGCGGTACCGGCTTCGAAGACGACGGGATGATGGGCCACGACGACGAGTACGTCTTCTAACCTAGACGCCGACCGTAAGGAGCGGGATTCCGAACGCGATCGCAATGCCGACCAGTGCGACGAGCGCACCGGTCAGCGCTTCCCCCGCCGAGAAGTCGCTCATCGGTGCGGTCGTCCGGTCGGCCGCGGGGTCGTGGCCGACGTCGGCTCCCGTGTCGTCCTCCGTTGCGGTGTCGCTGTCGTCCGTCATACTCGCGTGTTCTCGGCTCGACCGCTTAAGATCACCGACACGGGTCTCGAGCGGCCGCGCTGCCGATGGCGACCCATCGAGTGGAATTCGCCCGATCCAGACCCCTTTACTATCCCGGGCGCGAACGGTCGGGTAACGACCACATGGTACTGACAAAACGCGTCATCCCGTGTATCGACGTGGATCTCGACGAGGACGGGAACCCGGCGGTCTACACCGGCGTCAACTTCGAGGACCTGCAATACACCGGCGACCCGGTCGAGATGGCCCGCGCCTACAACCGGGCGGGGGCAGACGAGTTCGTCTTCCTCGACATCACCGCCTCCGCGGACGGCCGGGAGACGATGCTGAACGTCGTCGAACGCGTCGCCGACGAGGTCTTTATCCCGCTCACCGTCGGCGGGGGGATCCGAACGACCGACGACATCAAGGAGACCCTGCGGGCCGGCGCGGACAAGGTCTCGATCACCACTGGCGCGCTCGAGCGCCCCGAACTGATCAACGAGGGGGCACGCGCCTTCGGCAGCCAGTGTATCGTCATCAGCGTCGACGCCAGACGGCGCTTCGACGAGCAGGGGGAACACTACGTCGAGGTCGACGGCGAGTCCTGCTGGTTCGAGTGTACCAAGAAGGGCGGCCGCGAGGGGACCGGAATCGACGTCCTCGAGTGGGCCGCCGAAGCCGAATCCCGCGGTGCGGGCGAACTCTTCGTCAACTCCATCGACAAGGACGGCACCAAGGACGGCTACGACCTCCCGCTAACGGAGGCGGTCTGTGACGCCGTCGATACGCCCGTGATCGCGTCCTCGGGCTGTGGCGGCCCCGAGGACATGTACGACGTCTTCACCGAGGCCGGTGCCGACGCCGGGCTCGCGGCGTCGATCTTCCACTTCGACGAGTACTCCATCGAGGAGACGAAGGCCTATCTCGATGAGCGCGGCGTTCCCGTCCGGCGCTGATCGGGACCGAGCGACTCCCGTTCGATCTGTCCGCTCCGTCCCCTATCGGCATATTTATATTATTTTATTATACATATAGGGTTGATGAAATGGCGGTGTGCGTGGTGTGGCAAACCGCACGCGGAAAACGATCCGCCCTGTGACGAGTGCGGTCACAACGCCTTCGAGAAGGCGGTCGTCCGAGAGGGGAGCGACGAGGCGAGGGAGTCGCCGACCGAGGGGATCGACACGGGGCCGACATACGTCTGGACCTGTACGGACTGCGGTCGTGAACACGTCAAACACAATCCGCCCTGCTCGCGCTGTGGCAATCCGACCCTCGAGAAGACCGAGCAGACGTACGATGCCGTGGAAAGCGATCTCGATGTCCCGGGCTGGCTGGGAGTCGCGAAACCGTACCTACCCGTGGTCGCCGTCGTCGTCCTGATCGCGGCGCTGTTTGCGACGGGAATCGTCTCGCCATCGATGCTTCCCGGAATCGGTCAGCCGTCGCCACCCGATGCCCCTGGAAGCGGCGGCGAAGCGGCCGGTATCGACCTCGAAGCGACCGAAGAACTGGTCCACGAACGCCTCGAGGCGGACCGAGAATACGCGCGGGCGTACGACGACGGCCTCGCGGCGTACGCGGAGTACCACAACCGAGCGTTCGTGGCCCACGAGTACGAGGGCAGGAAAGTGGACCCGGTCGACTCGAGTGACTTCGATGTCGACTGCCGCGGCGAACCGACCGCCGGCAGGGTACCGGTCCGCTTCTCGGTGACCGAGTACGACGACGCGGAATCGCTCGCGGCGGACCTCGCGGTGGTTATGGCCCCGAGCGATCAGGTTACCGGCTCCGGATACGACGGCGAGGGGCTCGACATCCACGTCGTCGACGGATCGATCTACGTCTTCTACGCGGCGTGCTAACGTCCGGTTCGCTCGCCGATTCCGACCGGAGAATGTCAACGGATCCGGTATCGGTGCGTCGGGTGAGGGTCGAATCGGCGAACTCGAACGGGGATCAGCAGTCGCTCGCTCGACTCCCCAGTACGCTTATGCCTTCGCAGTCCTGCCGTTCGAACAGTGAAATGGCGGTGTACGCGGTGTGGCAAACCGCACGCGGAAAACGACCCGCCCTGTGACAACTGTGGCCACAACGCCTTCGAGAAGGCGATCGTCCAGGTCGACGACACCGACGACCACAGCGGCGGCAACCGCGGCGGCAGCGAGCCGATCCCGTCGGGGACCGTCGAGACCGGCCCGGACTACGTCTGGGCCTGCACGAACTGCGGTCGGGAACACGTCCGGAACACCCCGCCGTGTTCGCGCTGTGGCAACCCCGACCTCGAGCGGGTCGAGCAGACCTACGCGGACGTCGAGCGGGACCTCGAGACGCCGAGCTGGCTCGAGGTCGCCACGCCCTATCTGCCGATCTTCGTCGTCATCGGCGTCGTCGTCGCGCTGTTTGCGACGGGAATCGTCTCGCCGTCGATCCTCCCCGGGATCGGCCCGCCCTCACCGCCCGACGCGCCGGGCCAGGCCGACCAAGCGGCTGGGCTGGATTTCGAGACGACCGAGACCGAGATTCACGACCGACTCGAGGACGAGCGCGGCGGCTCGGACGGGCGGCGATACGACGACGGGCTGGCGGCCTTCGCGGAACACCGGAACCGCATACTCGTCGCCGCCGAGTTCGGAGACAGAGAGCCCGGCGCGGCAGATCCCGACGAGTTCGGGCACGACTGTGGCAACGCTCGGGTCGTCGGCGCACCGCTTGTCGTGTCGGACCTCTCGCTCGCGGAGTACGGAAACGAGTCGGCCCTGGCCGCCGACATCGCCGACGGACTGCTCACCTCGCAGTTCGGCGACAACGTCCGTACCGGGTACGACGCCGAAGGAATGGACATCCACGTCGCACCAAACGACGACGTGTACGTCTTCTACGTGGCGTGTTGAGTTCGGACTCGGCTCTCGGTCCGTCGCAAACGATACGAAAACGCAGCCGTGACGACTGTTCGATCGAGTCCTCGACCCGCTTCAGGCCGCCGCTTCGAACGCGTCGCGAAACGCCGTCGACTTCTCGCGGACGGTGACCGCCGCCTCCTCGAGGCACTCGAGGGGGTCGGCCCCGCCCTCGGTCTTGATCGTCAGAATCGGCTCGGTCTGGCCGCCCGACTGTTCGGGGTTGACGTCGTAGGTCGCCGCGCTCACGTCGTCGTGTTCGAGCAAGGCGCCCTTGAGTACGTTCATGAAGGTGTGATCCTCGCCGGCGATCTCGATCGAGAGTTCGTCGTCGGTACTCTCGGTGACCCGCAGTTCCATGCTGTATGGGTCCGACCGTCGGCCGCTTGTACCTTTCGAAGCGGCCGTTGTACGGTCGGCCGCGGCCGTCCCACCGCCGCCTCGCGGTCGGGTTCGGCCGACGCAACGCCGGCGGTTCGCCGAAGGCAAATCACTATACGCCCCCGTTCGAACCACGCGATATGGTTTCGGTTGCGGCCCTGTTGACGGTCCTCGTCGCCGCGACGCTGCTCGGGTCGGTCGCGGTCGTCAGGCGACTCCACCGGCCGGCGCGACGCTGGCGCGACCGCCTCCGGTCGCGGTTCGTCCTCGGCGTGCCGTGGGGCTCGCTGCTCGTGATCGCCGTCGTTCTCGCGGTCTATCTGTTCGTTCAGGGCGGGATCACGGACTTCGACGACCCGGTGACGATCCCCTTCCGGACGTGGTCGTATTTCTACCCGCTCGGGATGGCAACGGCGTCGTTCTCCCACGCGGGGCCGAGTCACCTGCTCGGCAATCTGGCCGGGACGATCGTCGTCGCACCGCTCGCCGAGTACGCCTGGGGTCACTATCCGACCGACGGCAACGCGGCGGCCGATGCCGCCGCGGGACGGGCCGGCTCGCTGTACCGGAACCCGCGAGTCCGGGCCTTCGTCTGCTTTCCCCTAGCCGTCATCGCGGTCGGATTGGCAACGAGCCTGTTCGCGCTCGGCCCCGTGATCGGCTTCTCGGGCGTGGTCTTTGCCTTCGCCGGCTTCGCTATCGTTCACTACCCGATCGTGACGATCGTCGCCACTCTGGGCGTTCAGGGTGCCGTGTTGCGCCTCTACTCCGCGCTGCAGAACCCGATCTACGTCTACACCGCACAACCCAGTCCGCCGTCGGCACCGTCGTGGGCCGGCATCGCGATTCAGGGCCACGCACTGGGGCTTTTCATCGGGTTCGTCCTCGGGATCGTTCTGCTCGAGCGACGGGGACGACGCCCGGACCCGCTGCGGCTCTGGCTGGCCGTCCTCCTGTTCGGCTTCGCGAAGGGGCTGTGGGCGATCTACTGGTTCGGGGGTGAGAACACGTATCTCCTCTATCAGGGGCCGGGCGTGGTCGTCGTGGCCGTCCTCGCACTGGTCGTCACCCTCGCGGTCACTGCCTCCGAGCGGCCGGCGGTCCCGCGACGGCTCGCGAAGGCGGTCCCCGGATCAGCGCCGGGCGCTTTCGAGACGGACGGCGACCGTGCGATCGACCGGCCCCTCGAGTTGGCCCGCGCCGACGACGGCGACGACCGGCCCGGTAACGACCGCCTCGAGCGGGTTCGCGACCTCGCCGGCGGTACCCGGGACCGGGCGGCTGACGGGGGGTCGCTGGCGGCGCTGTCTCGAAAGGGGGTCGCCGTCCTCGCGGTGATCGGCGTCCTCGCGCTGTTGGCCGGCGTCGCCGTCCCCGCCAACTTCCTCGTCGTCGAGGACGCGAGCGCGACCACCGACACGGCCGTTCGGATCGAGGACTACACGGTCGAGTACGTCGAGGGCGTTCCCAACGGGCTCGTCTCGGGGGTCGGTATCGAGGCCATCGAGAGCGACGAGGGCCTCGAGTCGAGCGGGGTGATCGTCGCCAGCGAGCGCCGTCAGGTGTGGCTCGAGGCGGTCAGCGCCCAGCGGCTCTCGGCTACCGGCGAGGAGACCGTCTACGTCGGCGGGGCCGGCTGGCGGGAAGCCGTCCACGTCGAGCGGGCCGGCTGGGAACCGGTCGGTAACGACACCGTCTATCAGGTCTGGCTTCGGCCGGACGGCGAGGAGCGGCGACTCGCCCACGAATCCAACGAGTCGCGGACCGAGGCCCGGATCGCCGGCCGAAACGTGACCGTCGGCTCGGACGGCGGCGAGTTCGTCCTCTCAGTGACCGCGGACGGAACGGAGCCCGCCACGACGGCGATTCCGGCCGCGAACGAAACGGCGACGGCGGGCGGGCTGACGTTCGAACGCGAGAACGAGACGATCTACGCGGCCGCCGACGGAACGCGGGTCGCCATCGCCAGCGAGGAGACGTACAACGGCTATTGACCGGTCCACCGCGCGGTGGCGCGCGCTGTCCCGCAGTGAACCACCGGTGAACCGCGGGTCGACACTGCGCGAGGGATGAACGAGCGACGAACGGAGCGAGTGAATCGGCTGGGGAGGGCGTGGAAATTCCGTGTTGCCAGTATGAGAGCGGTGCCCGTTCCGGGGTCGGTATCCGACGACCAAACGACAGTTCGTTTCCCGTTCGCGGCAGCGATGACTGCAGCCACGGCGACCGATTACGCTCGAGACGACCACTCGATCCGGAAGACCTCGGCCTCGAGCGTCGCCTCGGCGTCGGTGTGGAATTCGAACCGGTTGGGGATCGGAAACTCGGCCCGGAACGCGTGGGTCACCTCGCCGCCGGCGTCGGCGGCGTAGGACTCGACGAACTCCTGACTCCCCTCGTTGTGGATCGTATACGAGACTGCGGCGATCTCGCTGGCCGTCTCGAGGAAGTCCCGGTCCGCGTGACGGTTCCCCCGCTGGGCACCGAAGGGCGGATTCGAGAGGACGGTCTCCCCGGTCGTCGCGAACGGATGCCGGCTCACGTCCCCCCGGAGCCACTCGATGGCTCGATCGCTGCCGTCGGCGGCTCCCTCGCCCTCGAGCGCGGTCCGTTCGTTCTCCCGGGCCAGCGCGAGCGCGTCCGGATCGACGTCGATCCCCGCGACCCGGTCGGCACCGGCCAGCGACGCCGCGATCGCGAGCATTCCGGTGCCGGTCCCCAGATCGATCACCGGCCGCTCGAGGTCGTTCTGGAGCCCGGCGAGATGGCAGAGGTGGGCGGCCAACTCCGCCGGGGTGAGATACTGCTCGAGGGCGGGCGAAGGGTCGGCGAAGTCCGCGAGCGACTCGAGCCGACGGGCGAGGGTCCGCCGTGACGGGCCGGCCATTTATTCCGCGAGCGAGAGCGGGCCCTCGAGTTCGAACGCGAGCCCCTCCCGATCGGCGCGTTCGGCACAGGCCGCGAGCGCGGGCCGGACCTTCTCGGGGTCGGCGACGTCGCCGACGCTGACGGTCACCGTGCCGACGCCGAGGAAGGACCCGGCCCGGACGTAGCCCCGGATCCGATCCACCTCCTCCTGGGTCGCCAGCGAGCAGTCCGCGTCGAAACACGCCTCGACGATCAGTTCGGCCGGCACCATCCCCTCGGCAGTCAGGGTGGCCTTGAGATCGCGGAGGTACTCGGGGGCGGTCGACTCGAGGGTCGCGGCCTCGAGGGAGACGGGAGTCGCATCGGCGGGTTGACAGCGTTCGACTGCGGGGTTGGGGGACGTCGTACTCATTACACACTAATACATAGACTGCATACAAAAAGCTTTCTGGATGCGTGGTGGTAATACACGGTCGCAGACTGGCCCGGTATCGTCACAGTGTGACGGCGGCCGCGGCCGCTTTGTCCAGCGGGCACCTCGACGTCTCCGTTTCGCGAGAGGTTCGAATAGAGTTAAGACAGGCCCGTGAAAGTATCAGGTATGGACGACTGTCCACGGTGTGGGGGAGCGATCGAGGAACTCTCACTCGGCGACGCGTCTACGGTCACGTGTCCCCACTGTGGGTTCGCCGACGTTCCCGTCGAACACCAACCGGTCGGCGAGGACCCCGAATCCTGGCGGGACGCGTTCAACCGCTTCTACGAGGAGTAGCGACTCGAGTCGGGACTGCTCGACCGCGTCGCCGAAAAAATCGACTGTGGGGTGTCGCTATTCGTTCGCAGCCGCCGCTTCCGCTTCCTCGTCGCCACCGTCGTCGTGATCGACGTCCTCGTCGGAACGGGCCGCAACCAGACCACCGCGAGCGACGCTGTACAGCGGTTCGTTCGCGTGCGTGACGCCGCTGATCGAGAACGGAATGTTCGCCTCCTGGAGGTGGTCCTTGAACAGGGCCTCGAAGCCGCTCGGGCTGGAGGTCCCGCCGGTGACGACGACGGGAACGTCGAGGCCTTCCTCGACGTCTTCCTCGTCGACTTCCTTGACGATGTTCTCGATGACGTAGTCGAGCAGGTTCTCGTAGTAAATCGAGAGCGCCCCCTCGACGCCACCGACGTCGGTCGTGAAGTCGAGTTCGAAGTCGTCTTCCTTGATCGAGGTGACCTTGTCCACGGGCGTGCCCGTTGCGCGAGCGGCCTGCTCGTCGACCCAGTCGCCACCGCGGGCCACCGAGAACTTCATGACCGGCACCGCGTAGTAGGCCAGACAGACGTTCGTCATCCCGGCACCGAACGAGATCCCGAGACCGGTGAAGTTGTTGTCCGCGAGTTCGGAGTAGATGACGGACATCCCCTCGTTGATGGGCTCGGCGTCGTAGCCCATGTCATCGAGGAAGGACTCGATCGTCTTCTGGTGGTACAGCGTCGAGAGGTCCGAGTCGATCGGGTCCGCGGGCGTCGAGAAGTAGAGCTTCTCGTCCGGATACGCGGGCTCGCCGACGACCTGCTCGATGATGAGTTTCATCATCGGGATCGCGCTCTGCTCGTCGTTCGAGAGGATCCCGTGTTTCATCGGCCGACGGGTCTCCTTGTTGAAGATGTTCGCGAAGTTCAGGGCGTCGTCGCCGACGACGTAGACCTTGTCGTCCTTGCGAATGTGGAGGACTTCGCTTCGCGAGAGCATCTGCTCGGCCATGTCCGAGTACTCGATCTCGACGAAGGAGTTACGCTGTTGCACGAAAACCGTGTCGTTCCCATCCTGTTGTGCTGACAGGATGTTCATCGTACCGACGTCCAGGCCTTTGGCCATGTGTGGGGAAGGCCACCGACGGATTATAAATCTATGTGCATTAATTCCTCTCTTTACCGGCACCGAAGTAAGAATTAATTACTGCCGCACGGTCGCGTTAATCCCGTTTTACCAGCGAACGAACCCGATTCAGCAACCCTTCGAAGGGCTTTGTGACGCGTTCGGTGGCGCTTTCCTCGTCGGCCGTCGCGAGTTCCTCCGCGCGTTGCTGTTCGCGCAGTTCCTTGAGTTTCGCCGTCTGGTCGTCGACCGTCGAACTCGAGGTGGTCTGTTTCGTTTCGCCGCCTTTCAGCCCTTTGAGACCGGCGACCTGCTGGTCGACGCCCGAGGAACGGGTCGTCGTGGTCCCGGCGTCGGTGTCGATCTCGACATCGCCGAGATCGTCGCTCGAGAAGTTCAGTCGCTTGTGTTCGGTCTTCTCGACACCGCCCCACGAGAGTTCGACGCCCTCCATCGCGTCGTCGATGTCCTGCTGGATCTCGTCGTCGGTCAGTTCCGGTTCATCGTCGTCGTCGGCCTCGACCGCGACGGCGTCGGCCTGCTGTGCCATATCGAGGTAGTGGGCGATCAGGGCCGCCCCGGTCGAGGCGGTGATCGCAGCCAGCCCGACGGCGTAGGTGGCGATGATCGGGACGGTGTAGTCGTTGCCGTACCCGTTCCAGTCGCCGGGGTAGGCCACGAGGAAGCCGATTATCGCTGCGATGGTCACGGCGACGCCGGCGATAGAGGCGTACTGCATCCGCCGCTCCGAGGGTAACAGGACGACGATACCGAGCATCGTCACGGGAAGGGCCGTCATCGCGAGCGCGTACGCGGGGCCGACCCACGCGACGTAACCCGCGGTGCGGGCGTCGTAGGTGTTCCCCCACAGGAAAAGCAGCAGTCCGACGAGTGCGAGTCCGATCCCACCGAGGAACAATCCGAACCCAACGTAAACGTCGGTCCGGTCCTCCGGTTCACCGATGTATCGACGATAGAGGTCGAAGAGATAGCCGTCTGTGGCCTGTTCCGCTGCCATTAACCCCCTGTTTACGCTCCAGTACTATGACTGTTGGGACGGAAAACGAAGTCGGCAGGACCGTCATCCCGGCCGATCGGCCGACACGATCGCTCTCGAGGGCGTCCCGGTTGGATACACGCCGGCACATGTAAATAGTATTAGTTGTTTCCATAGTTTGATATCCAAGCCGGCAGCAGAGAACGAGAATAATGATTGACGCACAGCGAACCGTTCTCATCGCGGCCACCGACCCCGACGCGGTCGCCGAGTACCGCTCGTGGCTCACGGGGGCGTACCGGGTCGAGACGACGACCGATGGGTCCGACGCGCTCGCGCGACTCGAGGCCGTCGACGTAGCCCTGATCGGACGGGATCTGCGAACGGCCGACGGAACTGTCGTCGCGCGAGCCGTCGAACGCAGGGGCGCGGGATACGCGATGGCGATACTTCGCGGGGACGACGAGCCCGACCGTGACCGCACGGCGGCCGTCGAACTCACCGAACCGGTTTCGAACGCCACACTGTGTGAGACCGTCGATCGACTGCTGTGTCGGGTCCGCTATGACGAGCTGATCGACGAATGCGCGGCTCTCGCGGCCGGCGACGCTCCCGAGAATGCCGGGACCGACACCGGCCGCGACACATCGGACGGGAACCGTCTCGAGGAACTGCTCGGGACGGTGGACGCGTTGCTCGATGGCTTCGACGGCGAGGACTTCCGGGCCGCGTTCGGGACCTGCACGTACGGCGAGCCCGCTCGAGCCGAGGGGGTCCGCAAGCGGTCGTAAGCCGGTCCATCAGAAGCGTCGGCGTTATACGTTCGTGGGCGCAAGCAGTGCTAATGAGTCAGGAGTCGGAGTACACTGAAGGGGACCTCCGGAACACCGGAATGCAGCTCAAGCACGACCGGGAGTGGGACTACGAACTCGAGACGATCGTCGACGCGATCGAGGAGCGAGACGCCACGAAGGTCGGCCTGCAGTTCCCCGAGGGACTGAAACGACGAGGGCCGTCCGTCGCCGACGACCTCCGGGAGCTGGCCGACGACGACGTGACGTTCATGCTCTCGGGCCAGCCCTGTTACGGTGCCTGCGACCTCGACACCTATCTGATGAAACGCACCGACGTGTTCGTTCACTTCGGCCACTCGCCGATGAAGGACACGGACAAGGTGATCTACGTGCCGCTGTTCTCGAACGTCGAGGTCACGCCGATCATGGAGGACGCGCTCGACACCCTCGAGCCGCCGGAAGAGACCGAAGACGTCGGTCTCGTGACGACCGCCCAGCACATGAATCGCTACGAGGAGATGGCTGCCTTCCTCGAGGAGCGGGGTTACGAGGTCCACAGCCGCCGCGGCGACGACCGGCTAACCCACGAGGGACAGGTCCTGGGCTGTAACTACGCGAGCGCGGACGTCCCTGCGGATCAGGTCCTCTACGTCGGCGGCGGCAAGTTCCACCCGCTCGGATTGGCGATGGAGTATCCCGACAAGCACGTTGTCATCGCCGACCCCGTCAACAACGTCGTCACCGTCGCCGACACGGAGAAGTTCATGAAACAGCGCTACGGTGCCGTCCACCGCGCGATGGACGCCGAGAAGTGGGGCGTCATCTTCTGTACCAAGATCGGGCAGGGCCGCTGGGAGCAGGCCCAGGAGATCCTCGAGGATAACGACGACGCCTACCTCATCACGATGGACGAGGTGACGCCGGACCGCCTGCGGAACTTCGACATGGACGCGTTCGTCAACACCGGCTGTCCGCGGATCACGACCGACGACGGCCCGCAGTTCCACAAGCCGATGCTCACGCCCGGCGAGTACGAGATCGCGGTCGGCAACAAGCCCCTGGACGAACTCTCCTTCGACACGTTCCACGGCACCTGGTAACGCTTTTTCCTCTGTCTCCGTACAGCGTCGGCGTGTTTCAGGCTCGTCTGACAATACTGTGTGGTAGGCATTCGTTTTGCTACCTTCGAAAAAGCTCGATACGTACAGCACTAAATAGCAATATCTGGTGGAATGTAAAGCAAAGTGGCCATAATGAGGGGCTGATTCCAAATCTGTTTGGAAGCACCCTTTTGCCCGTTAGTCCCCGACCAGTAGTCGATGAGTAACTCAGCCTCGAGCGGATCCGCGGCCGCCGGTCACACCGATCGCTTCGCCGCCCTCGCCGACGCTCGTCGACGAACGCTCCTCCGGCTCGTTCACGAGCGATCGCCGGACGGGATCGGGAAAGACGATCTTGCGGCCGAGTTCGCGGCGGTAACAGCGGATACACGCCGCCACAACGTCTCGGCGGACGACCAGCAGCGGGCGCTCGTCGAACTCCACCACAAGCTGCTCCCGCGGCTGACGGACGCGGGACTGCTCGAGACGGACGACGACGACGTTCGGGTCCCCGACGAGCAACTGCTGGACGACACCGTGTTCGCGGACGCGCTCTCGGGCTCGAACCGCGACCTCGAGGCGACCACCCTCGATGCCCTCTTCGAGGCCCTCGCCGACGAACGCAGGCGACGGACCCTCGCGATACTCGGCGATCGGTACCAGCCCGTCACGACGGCGGCGCTCGCTCGAGCAGTGGCGGCCGCGGAGGCCGACGCAGTCGGGCACGAGGTAACACAGGACCGCGTCGACGAGGTCCGTACCGCCCTCGTTCACGTCCACCTGCCGCTGTTGCACGAGGCCACGCTGATCGGCTACGACGACGAGTCGGGTCGGGTCTCCTACGAGGGCCATCCGCGCGTTCGCACCGAGTGGGTTCGATCCACCGACGGGACGCCGGCGATCGAAACCGCCAGTACCGACGCCGATGCGGCGCCGGACGCCCGCCGCTCGCCGTTCCCGCTCTAACCGTGTCCGATCACGTCCGCCGATACCCCGCCCGTCCGTCTCTCTGACTGTCTCTCGCGGTCGTCGAACCCGATCCGATAGCGGACGCTCCATCGGCCGAGACGACAACACTTACCGGGTCGCTGTCCGCATCCTCGAGTATGATCGAAAGCGACTGGGACGACTGGCTCGTTCGCGACGTCGCGGACGCGACCCCCGACGGCGTGGCGATCTGGTATCTCGGCTGTAACGGCTTCGTTCTGAAAGGCAGCGAGGGAACGACGGTCTTCATCGACCCCTATCTCGGCCTGGGGGATCCGCCACGGACGATCCGGATGATTCCGGTCCCGTTCGACCCCGCGGACGTCGCGGCCGCCGACGCCGTCCTCGCGACCCACGAACACACCGACCACGTCCACGGGCCGAGTCAGGCCCCGATCCTCGAGGCGACGGACGCGACCTTCTACGGCCCGGATGACAGCGTCGCCGTCGCACGCGAGGAGGAGGCCTGGACGGACGACTGGGACGTTTCGGACGAGCAACTGACCGAAGTCGCCGAGGGCGACACGCTCGAGATCGGTGAGTTCACGGTCCACGTCGAGGTCGCCAACGACCCCGACGCGACCCACCCCGTGAGCTACGTGATCGACCACGACGCGGGCACCTTCTTCCACGGCGGCGATACGAAACCGACCGACGAGTTCGAACGCCTCGGCGACGAGTACGATATCGACCTCGCGGCGCTCGCTTTCGGCACCGTCGGCCGAATTCCGGACAAGCAGACCCGCGAGCCGAAACGGACCCGCTGGTACAACGACGAGAACCAACTCATCGAGTGCGCCGCCGCCATCGACGCCGACCGGCTGCTCCCGAGCCACTGGGACATGTGGAAGGGGCTGACCGCCGACCCGACGACGCTGCACCACCACGCCCGAAGCTTCGACTCCCCGCGGGACCTCGAGATCGTCGAGATCGGCGATCGCGTCGACCTCTGAGCTGGGGAAACCAGGCGTCGGACCGTCCGCACGTTTTATAATAATGGTATGGTAACGTTGGTCTCATATGAGTAGCACCGCCGATACGGACGACGTGATCGAGGTCAGTGCCGATGGGGTAACCGTCCGGAAGACGTTCGCAGCGGACGAGTTCCCCGTCCCCGCGATCCGGTTCGAGATCGAATCGGACCGTGACGAGCCGGTCACGTTCCAACTCTCCGAGGACATCCCCGAATCGTTCCCGATGGACAAGGTCGGGTTCCATCCCGACTACCACAGCGACGACTGGACAGCCTATCAGGACCACCACGTCGAGTTCACGGCCACCCTCGAGCCCGACGAGACGCTCCTGACTGTCTACGGTATCCAACTCGAGGACGAGAGCCGCGCGACGGCGTTTCTCGGGGAGCCCGCGATCGCCGATCTCAGCGCCCGCGACGACGCCGCCGACACGGCCGACGAGGTCGACGACGAAGTCATCGGCAACATCGTCTCGGAGGACCGCAATCAGGCCGTCAAGGACATGATCTCCGGCGATTCCGACTCGGTACCGGGACTCGAGGACGAAGCGGAGAACGTGGCCGACGAGACGACCACAACGGCCGCCGAAACCGACGCCGAATCCACCGACGCCGAGGCGGAGGACGACGAGTCGGCGGGGCTAGACCTCGACCTCGAGAACGTCGATCCCGAGCCGGAGACGGCCGATACGGACGATGACGAGGAGACGGAGGAAACGCCGGATATCGATCTCGGCTTCGACGACGAGGAGATCCCCGAGCCCGACGAGGACACGGCTGCTGACGACGATGCAGGCCTTTCGATCGGGGCCGACGAGGGCGGGATCGAGATAGGGACCGACGAGGACCTCGAGATCGATAGCGAGGCGGACGAAGACGATACGGCGGACGGATCGGACGAGCCCAGCGTCGATCTCGATCTCGGCGACGAGGCCGACGACTCGAGCCCTGCGGCCGACACCGCGACCGAAGCGGCTGCCGAAGCCGACGACGAGACGGCAGCCGACGACGACGCCGCGATCGAACTCGACATCGACGACGATGCCGACGAAGGCGACGCTGACGATGTGGCCGAGGAAGACGATGCCGGCGACGCGCCCGAAATCGATCTGGCGGCGGACGATGCTGACCCGTCCGAGCCCGACGTTGCGACCGAAGCCGACGAGACGGCGAGTGACGACGGCGACGAAGCCACGGCCGCCGAGGAATCCGACGACGCGCTCGAGGCGTCTGCGGAAGCCGACGCGGAACCGGACTCCGAAGCGGCTGACGACGAATCCCTTGCTGAGTCCGACGCTGAAACCACTGCCGACAGTGACCTCGAGGCGGACACGGATGAGGAACCCGACGGCGAAGCGACCGACGACACCGATCTCGAGGCGGAGTCCCAGCCGGAGCCCGATACGCAGCCGGCCACCGAATCCGAGCCCGAGGTCGACGCCGACTCGACAGCCGATGAGGCCGGTGTGACGGCCGGAATCGAAGACGAGCCACCGGTCGAGGACGCCGCCGCGACGGCCGACGCCGCCCCGAATCCGGCACCGGAGTTCACCGGCTCCGTCGCCACACGGCTCGCGACCGAGATCCGCGAAGGCAACGTCGACGACGACGATCTCGAGGCGATCCGTGCCGAACTCGACGTCGAGCCCACGGGTGTCGAGATCGCGAAAGTCGATCACCTCCAGTCCCGTGTCGAGGAAGTGGCCGCCTACACCGACGCCCTCGAGACGTTCCTCGAGGAGAACGGGACGGGGGCACAGCTCATCGAAGATCTCCAGTCCGATCTCGAAGCGCTGGAAGCCGAAATCGAGTCCGTCGACGACCGACTCGAGGGGACCACCTCGCGGGTCGACGAGGTCGCCGCGGACGTCGACGATCTCAGCGACTGGAACGGCGATCTCCAGTCGGAGGTAAACGCCGTCGACGACGACGTCGAGGGCCTCGAGGCCGACCTCGCGGACGTGGAAGCCGACGTCGAGTCCGTCGACGACGAGGTCGAGACGGTTGCGGACGATCTCGAAACCGTGGAGGACGACGTGGAATCAATCGAGGACGATGTCGAGGAGCTTGAAGACGATGTCGACGGGGTCGAGGATGACGTGGAGTCAGTCGAAGACGACGTCGAGGATCTCGAGGACGATATCGAGGACCTCGCGGACGATGTCGAGACGGTGCGTGCGGACGTGACCGACATTCAGGAGTGGCGCGACCAGCTCGGGTCGATGTTCTCGGACTGACGGCGTCTCGCCTCGGAAACACAACTCGTTTATCCGTCGCCGGTCGACAGTCGCTCGATGGGCGAGACGATACCGATCGCTGTGCCGCGAAAGGGACGACCGCTCGAGTCGGTACTGGACCGGCTGGCCGACCGGCTCGACGTTCCCGACCTCGCGGACGATATCACGTCGACGCTTCGCCACGAAAAGGCGCTCACGAAGGGGACGATCGACCCCGACGAGGAGGACGTTTACCATCGTCTCGCCGCCTACAGCACCGTCGACGATCCGACCGCGCCCGAATACACGCTCTTGCGTGACGACCGCGCCGGCAAGCCCCGTCGGATCGTCTTCGATAGCGTCACGATCCCGCTTTCCCACGTCGAGAGCGCACCCGACGGCGCGGCGATCCAACTCGTGGGTCGCGAGGAACCGTTCCGGTCGCTCCGGACTCACGAGTTCGCCCTCGGGTTCGACAGCGCTGATCTGGTTCTCGAGGAGGTCGTCGAACTCCGAGCGGAGCCGCTGAACCGGATCGCCGACATCAACGCCCGGATCAACCCCTCGGATACCGACGTGCAGGTCGTCACCGGAATGGGCGATACCGTCTATCATACGCTGCTGGCGACGCCCGAAGTCGCACCGTCCGAAGGCTCGCTCGATCGGGACTTCCTCGAGGCGTACCAAGGACCGCTCTGTATCGAACCGCGATACGAACGGCTCGTCCAGGCAGTGCTTGGAACCCGAGCGCTCGAGGGCATCGAGTTTCGCTACCCGGAAGAGGGTCGCGAAGAGGAGGCGGCGATCGCGGAGACGGGCCTCGGCGTCTACCTGACCGTGACCGGCTCGACCGCACGCGATCACGGCCTCCTGCTCGGCGAGCAGCTATTCCCCAGCGAAACCGTGTTGCTGGAAAACACCGCGGAGACGACCGAAACGGTCGCGTTCGTCCGCTCGTTGTTGAACGGCGGCGACCTCGAGACCGAACTCGCCGTCGGTCACTAAATCGGAGCCGGCCACGTTACTCGGCGCCGATCTGAGAGCGCTCGAGCCGTCGCTACACGGAAGCCGACGGCTCGATGGCGGCGACTGGCTGTTCGATTGGTGAGTGGGTCGTCGTTTCGAACGGACGGGGACAATTAGTATAGCGATATAGGGTTCATGAGTCGGCTATGCAACACAGATCTTGAGTCAGCCCGGAGTAAACGGAGCCGGAACGAGTGGAGACGCGAGTGAAAACGGTGTATCGTCATCCGCCGCGAGCGTCGATGTGACTCGTCAAACGCGTCGCACTGACAGTCACTGCGTCACCGTGTAGATACTGTCGAGGTACGTCTCGCGGACCCGATCGCCCCAGTTGTGGGTGTAGGTGTCGATCACGTCGCCGGCGACGTCGCCCCGGAGATACTGGACGATCCCCCGGTCGCCGGTCCGGTCTCGCAGGTGGGTCGTGAAGAAATGCCGGAAGTAGTGTGGCGTCACGTTCTCCTCGGTACCGCCGCCGGTTCGGTACCAGCCTCGTTCTCGAGCGTGTTTCTCGACGATATAGCGGACGTCCGACGGCGTGAGCCGCTGGCCCCAGGAATCGCGAGTGTCGAGAAAGAGCGGTCGCGCCGGCGAGACCGCGTCCGGTCGGATCGCCAGCCACTCACACAGGACCCGGCGGAGTTCCTCGTCGACGGGGACGACCGTCTCGCGCTTTCGCTTGTTCGAGGCCGTCCGCTCCTCGCCGTTGACCGTGGTGGCGCGGGCCGGCTCCGACGACACGAACAGCGACGCCGGCCGCTGCTCGAGGCCGACCCGCGGGGTCCACTCGAGGTCGACTGGGGGCGTCTCGAGGTGGAGATCCCGCAGATCGAGGTTGCACAGCTCGCCGACCCGCATCCCGGTCTTCAAGAGGGTGACGACGACGGCCCGCTCGAGCGGGTGGGCGATCCCGTCGACGAACGACCGCATTTCGGCGATCGAGATGTCCCGCCGCGTGGGGTTCGTCTCGATCGATTCGGACAGCTCCTCCATGACCAGTGCCATCGGGTTGTCGTCGAAGACACCGACGCGGGTCATGTACTCGTAAAACCGGTTGAGATAGGAGGCGTAGGTCGCGATCGTACTGGATTCGAACTCGCCGCGCAGCGAGTGAATCCAGGCCATACACTCCCGACGCCCCGCCGCGCCGGTCGCCTCGGTATCGAACCGCTCGATGAGAAAGGACTCGAACCGGCGCAACACCCGGTCGTAGGCCTCGAGAGTACGCTCGCTCTTGCCGTGATACCGTTGGTCGTCGAGGAAGTACGCGATGGGGTCGGTCACGTCCTCGGGGGCCTCGGCGGTCGGCTCAATCGCCATCGCCATCACCGTCGACGACCGTGTATCCGCCGTGGCGACCGCTGTATCGAATCCGGTTGTCCGCCTGTAACTCCTCGAGGGTCTCGTCCAGTCGCGACTCGATGTCGTCGGCGACTGCCTCGAGCAGTTCGTCCCAAGAGTACGTGTCGGATTCCAGTAACTCGAGGACCTGTGTTTCGAGGGCGTTACCCCCAGGGTCAGAGCCGGATGAATCGGGTTCCGCTGTGGCGTTCGGCTCGGGGTCGAACCCCTTTCGTCCGGCCTGGACCATGGTCCGGACGAACTCACTCTGGCTCATATCGAGGTCGTCGGCGTGGGATTGCCACTCCGATTTCTGGTAGGCCGGGACGTAGGTCTTGACAGCAGCCCGAGACGTATCCGTCGAATCACCCATACCCCACCCGTCAGACGCCGCGACCTTCAATCTACCCATTATTAGAGCTAAGTAAATTTATCTCTGTCTCTATCACCCCCTCTGGCCGAGATTGCGCCCCTTAAATTCAGATTATAGGCACTTGTGGGCCTAGGATTCGGTATCAATAGCTAGTGGAAATAGTGATAGAAGTTGAGATAAATGAAGGGGAGAATACTCGATAGGTCGTGACAACGACCGACCGAAAGCAGCAGTTGGGTGACGCGTTGCTCCGACCACGGTTCGGAGACGGTACTCGAGCGAGATCGATTGACATCGAAGATCGGCTCGGAGCGCCGGCCCCCTCGAGAACACTCGCTATGGAACGACTGCGATCAGTCGGACGTCGGTTCGCTCGTTCGAGTCACGGCCTCGGGACCCGTGTCACTCGGAACGATCCTGTAACGACAATGGAGACTCGACACTGATCTTCAGTCGTCTCGAGGACGGGCCGAGGGAGACGCGACCGATAGTCGCGGTCGTTCCGTAGTAGTGTCGCCCCCTTGCCGTTTGCAGTGGCTTCGGTCGGCGACATCGTCTCGGGCGGTTCTCCCACCGCGGACCGGTATCGCTCGTTGTTCGCCGGGAGCCGGCGGGACTCACTCTATTAGCCGCTGAAACGAGTTACACGCTGATCGCAACGCTGTCGTGCGATCTGGTGTGCAATGACTTTCAGCGGCTACTATACCCGTCCCCGGAGTCGGGGACGTGGCCGACGACGGATCCCCCTCCTGCAGACCTCTTATCGGCGTCGAGTTACGCTACGACAGTCGATTTACGGCCCAAAGCGTCGTCTTTTCAGTCCTTCCCATCTTCTTTCGCTCTCTCCGCTTAGAACGCTCCTGAGCCGTTCCATATCGTTCCGGTCCAATGGAACCCCTCTCGTTTTCTATCGGTCTCGAGGTCGGACTCGCTTGGAGAGCGGTCCGTCTCGGGCGGTAGCACGCTCGTGCTGTGTGTGGGCCGGGCGAGATCGTACCGTCGCAGGATAAATCACATGTAGCTATACACATCTTGATCGATCACCGTGGACCCCGTCCCTCTCCGGACGGAAATCGAAGCGAATCAGCGAGGGGGACGAGTATCTCCCCGATTGCCCCGTCGATCGAAGATACCGTCCGTCTCGCGTTCACGCCGGTGCCGACGACGGATTACCGTTCGTCGTCCGACTCCGGCGGCGGGCCCTCGTCGCTCGAGTCCCCGTCGTCGGCCTCCCGGAACCACTGGCCGACCGTCCGCTGGCGCTTGCGTGCCCGCAGCCGTTCCTGCAGCCGTTCCTCGAGGTCGGCCTGTAGCTCGAGGCCCCGATCGGCGTCGATGTCGTGGGCGGTCGCGGCCCGCCCGAGCAGCGAGGCCGAACTCGCGGTGTCGGCGGTGACGCTGGCGAGGGACCGCCGGCGCTGGAAGACCGTCGCCTGATGGAGGACGGCCTGGACCCGGTAGTAGGGGACGACCTTCGTCGTCCGCCGCCAGAAGCCGGTCCGCGTGAGGAAGTACCGGTCGTCGACCCGGTAGCCCCGGCTGGTCCACTTCAGGTGGGCGGCGGGCGGGACGAGGACGGCGAGTGCGGCCAGCAGGTACCACCGGCCGAGGACTCCCGCGTACCGGGCCACCAGCGCCGCGATCCCGACGACGGCGGCGACGACGAGCAGGTACCGGATCGCGTACCGCTCGCGCGCACGGCGGGGCGGCGACTCGAGGTCGACCGGGCCGAACGGTTCGATCGCGCGTGCGAGTTCGTTCACCCGGTCGGCGTCGGCAAGCGGGATCGCGGACTCGGTGCCCCTGGAGTCGGACTGTCCGGGCGCGTAGCCGGCCGTCTCGACGCTGAGGGCGGCGTACCCGAACCAGCGGAACGGAACCGACTTCGAGATCGTCAGCGCCTGAACCTTCTCGAGCGGGATCGTCCCGCTGTAGCGCTGCAGGAGTCCGCGCTCGTAGTAGAGTTCGTCGTCGGCGCGGGTGAGCCGGAACCCGTAGTATCGGGTGAACGTAAGCACCGCGCTGACGACCCAGGCGGCGAGCAGGAACAGGAGGAGGCCCCACACGAGGACGAGCGGACCCGTTTCGGGGCCCGGAAGCCAGCCGATACGATCCCCGGGCAGCAGCGTCGCGGGATCGAACCCGCTGGCAAAGGACAGCGCGATACCGCCGAGGAGGCTTGCCCCGGGGTCGATGGTGAAGACGCTCAGGATCACGAGTTCTCGCGGGCGAATCTCGAACAGGAGCGTTTCGTCGGGGCCGGCGTCGGACGCCGTAGTGTGGTCGTCCGCCTCGAGGGCGTCGTCGGCCGGTTTGCCCCCGCTCGCGCCACGCCGGAGCTGTCGCCTGAGCCGATGGGCCTCGTCCTCCGAGACGTACTCGAGGCTGACTTCGGTCTGACCGCCGCCGGCGGTCTCGATATGGACGGCGGCGATGCCGAGGACGCGACCGAGGACGTTCTGTCTGATGTCGACGTTCTGGATCCGACCGAGCGGGAGTTCGCGGTCCCGACGCGCGAGGACGCCGGAGGTGACGTCGAACGTATCGTCGGTCAGGTCGTACCGGAACCGCTGGTAGTAGGCGAACTCGTAGACGATGCCGACGACGATCCCGACCGCGACGAGACCGAACACCGACAGGAGATCGATCCCGTTCCCGCCGGGCGAGACGACGACGCCGACGACGAAAAACAGGAAGCCGGTATTGAGACTCCGTGACAGCGAACGGACGGCGACCGACGCGGGATGCAGCGATCTCATACGGCGTCTTCACCCTCGCTCTCGATCGCGAGACCCCGAAGCGACTCCTGAAGCGATTCCGCACGGGCCGGCGTCAGCCCGGGGATCGCGACGTCCGAACTCCGGGAGCCGGCCGTGTAGACCACGACCGTCGCGAGCCCGGTCGTCCGCTCGAGCGGCGAGCGCCGGGAGTCGACGTGCTGGACCCGGACGTAGGGGACGACGGTTCTGACTCGCGTAAAGACGCCGCGCTCGATGTAGAGGTCGTCGTCCCGGAGTTCGAACCGCCAGACACCGTAGCGAAGCCAGGCGACGACGACCCGGAGGACGGCGAGGACGACGGCGATCGCGACGGCGGCCGGCACGAGGACGTCCGGCGCGCCCGCCCAGAGATCGGTCCGGGTGACCCCGATCGCGGCACCGACGACGATCCCACCGAAGATCGCGGCCCGAACCAGCGCAAGGGCCAGCCAGACGACCCGCACTCGCGGCGTGAGCCGTTCCATACCTATCCTGAGGGGACGACCCGATTAAAACATGGGAAAGCGGCGGTGAGTTTGCAACGACCGAGAGCGTCGGCGAGGGAACGACGCTGTCGCTGCCCGAAGTGCAGTTCGGCATCGCCGCGACGCGTACGTTCCCTTCCTCGAGGCCGTGGTCGGGACCAGAACTGCAACGGAGATCGTCCTCACGGGCGAGGAGATCGGGCCCGGGGAACGGGGCTCACGAGGGATAAGTATATGACTGACGTTAACATACATTGCATAGAACGATGGGAGGCGACCGTGCCGAACTCGATCCGTTTGCGCTCAGTTCGGCGGTCGACGACCGACCGGTCGATGACGTGTTCCGGCTGCTTGCGTCGCCGACCGCTCGAGCGACGATCGTCTACTGCCACCAGCAGCCATCGCCAGCGGTCGAGGAACTCGCGGACGTGATCGCCGGCGTGGCCGCCAGCGCCGACGGGACGATCGCGTCGCCGGCCGATCGCGACCGGATCAGGATCCAGTTGTACCACGAGACGCTACCGCGGCTCGAGGACATGGGCCTGCTCGCGTTCGACAGGGAGTCCGGCGACGTCACCGAGACGTCGATCCCGGAGTCGATCCTCGACTGTCTCCGGGCCGTCGAGTGATGACGATGCGGTCGCTCCGAGACGCCTTCGAGGCGGTGGATCAACGGTACAAGACCCTCGAGATATACACCGACGACGAGTCGGTCGTGACGGCGCTCCGTCGAGGGTTCGAGACGCGAACCGCCGAGGTGACACATCGTCCGCTGGGGCTACTCGACGGGACCGGCTTCGTGATCGTCCGGGACGCCGAGGGCGCGTTTCGGGGCGCGCTGGGGCTCGAGGGGTTCGAGGCGATCCTCTCGCCGACGGACCATCCGCCGTGGGAGTTGGCCGACGCCGGGCCCGATCCCGCTCACTTGTTCGACTTCCTCGAGAACACGCTGTTTGCGTCCGCGACCCGCGAGCAGTTGCTCGCGACCTCCCGCGAGATCGAAGAGCGGGCGTGGCGGGTCGGTGCCGGCCGGCTGTACGCTGGCTTCCAGCGACCGGCGGCGTTGCGGGCCCAGACGGGGGTCTACGAGCGGTTCGGTGCCCGCGACTCGATCGACGTGACGGTGTTTCTGGCGGGGGAGTGGCCGACCCCGCTCGAGGGCGTCTCGGTCGTCACCGGCTCCGGGGAACTCGGCGCGTTCTGGTTCGTCGTCTTCGACGGCGGCGAGGACGGCAGGCACTGCGGTGCCCTGGTCGCCGAAGAACGAGACCCCGGCGAGTACGCCGGCTTCTGGACGTTCGAACCGTCGATCGTTCGCGAACTGATCGACTACCTCGAGACGAGCTACGACGCGTAGGGGCGAGAGGGGAGAGCAACTGCGAAGAACAAGGGTGACGTATCGGGGGCAGAGACCGTGGTCGCCCCCGCCGTCAGTAGACGAGACGTGAGTCGGTGTCAGTGGGTCGCGGCTCGGACGTCGTCGACGCGATAGAGGTCCTCCTGTAGTCCGTCGCCGTCACAGTCCTCGTTGGGGCACTCGTAGTGCCAGCCGTCCTGGGTCGCCGACCCCTCCTGGAATCGCTCCCCGCATACCTCACAGAGGAGCTGTCCGTCTTCGCACGTATCCCGGTGTAACTCGAGGGCAAGCTCGGTCTGAAACGACTGGTTGCAGTTGCGACAGGTGTGCATATTTCGTCTGACGCGAGCCTTCGCCAAAACTGCTTGGGTTCTTTTATTCCGGCGCAGACACCACTGATTCGGCGTCACTGTCCCGATTTGGGGTAGACGAGTCGGGAAGAAAGAACGGTCAGAAGTCGTGTTTACTCGGCGTCGAGTGTTCCGGTCGCTGGTAGCTCGACGCGGGGGACAGTGCGGCCGACGGCTCGCTCGGGTCCCCGTCCGGCGACCGACCGCGAGGGGCGGGACTACCTTTTAGCGCGCCGCGGGGCGGCGACGGTGAGTCGATTCCCCGACAGATTTGTGTTCGGCGATGCAACACTGCAGTGATGAACTCGTTCGTCATCGGTGGGCGACTGTTCGCAGGGGTGTTGCTGATCCTGGCCAACGCCTTCTTCGTCGCCATCGAGTTTGCGCTGACTCGCGCGAGACAGTTCACGGAGGAGGAGTTCGTCGGCGATAACCCGAAACTCGAGCGGGCGTGGGCAATGACCGACGACCTCGAACTCTATCTGACCACGTGTCAGGTGGGGATTACTGCCTCGAGTATCGCGGTCGGGATCGTCGCCGAACCCGCGCTGGCCGCGATCTTCGAGCCGGTGTTCGAGAACACGGCGCTGGCCACGATCGGTAGCGGGGCGATCCTCGCCTTCCTCATCATCAACCTCGTCCACCTGACCCATGGGGAGCAGACGCCGACGTATCTCGGCGTCGAGCGCTCGCGGCTGGTCTGTCGCTACGGTGCCACGCCGTTGTACTGGTTCTACCGGATCATCTCGCCGGTCATCACGCTCGGGGACGGGATCGCGAAACTGACGCTCAAGTTCTTCGGGATCGAGATGACCGGCGCGTGGCTCGAGACCGAGGAGGACGTCATCGAGTCCCGGGCCGACCTGCGAAACCGGCTGGGCTCGATCCTGCAAGAGGGCGATCTCTCCGAGGAACGTCGCGAAGAGGTGATGAACGCGTTCCAGATCGGCGAGCAGTCGATCAGCGAGCTACTGGTCCCGCCCGAGGAGATCGTCGCGCTCTCGACCGACGCCGACCCCGAGGAGAACTTCCGGAAGATGGAGGAGCGGCCCCAGACCCGCTATCCGCTGGTCGGCGACGAACTGACCGACTTCCGCGGTATCCTCTACACGCCGATCCTCGTCAGACACCGCGAGGAACTGGCCGACGGCACCGTCGACTACGAGGAGCTGGCGGCGCCGCCGATGACGCTCTCGCCCGACGCGGACGTCAGCGACGCGGTCGACCAGTTCCAGGCCGAGAACCAGGAACTCGCCCTGGTCATCGAAGACGGCGAGGTCGTCGGCCTCGTCACCGTGACCGACCTGCTCGAGGCGGTAATGGGCGACATCGAGGACCCGCTCGACCAGGCTCAGCTCGAGCCGGTCGATCGCTGATCGATCGCGGGCGCAGTCGGGACGACGGGCCCCGCGAGTGCGCGCGTTCGCTTTTTGTCCGCCGGCGTCGAGGCGATTACCGTGTACGACGACGTTCTGGTTCCGACCGACGGGAGCGCGACGAGCGAGGCGGCGGTCGAGCAGGCCGTTTCGATCGCCGAGGGTGCGGGAGCGACGGTTCACTTCCTCCACGTCGTGGACGTGGGGACGGAGATGTCCGCCGGCGCGTCGGGGAACATCGCCCCGCAGCTCACCGAGACGCTCGAGGAAGCAGCCGAGTCGGCCCTCGACGAGGCCGCGAACCGGGCCGAAGCGGCCGGCGTGAACTACGAACGGCTCACCCGCGAGGGCGACCCCCACGAGGTGATCGAAGCGTACTGCGCCGAGCGCGACGTCGGCCTCGTCGCCATGGGGGCCAGCGGCCAATCGGGCGTGAAAGAACGGCTGCTCGGCAGTACGACCGATCGCGTCGTCCGGAGCGTCGACGCGTCGGTTCTCGTCGCACGACCCTGAGAGGGTCGAGACCACCGATCGAAAACGGGATCCGCGCCGTCTCAGTCGTCCTGTCCGAGGATACCGCGTTCGGCCATCTTGCGGGGATCGAGGACCTCGTCGGCTTCCTCCTCGTCGAGATAGCCCTTCTCGAGGACGACCTCGCGGACGGTCTTGTCCTCCTTGAGCGCGGTCTTGGCGACCTCGCTCGCCTTGTCGTAGCCGATGTGGACGTTCAGCGAGGTGGCCATCGCCATCGACTGCTCGACGCGGTCCTCGCAGTAGGCCTCGTTGGCCTCGAGCTTTCGGACGAAGCGCTCGCCGAAGACCTGGCTCGCGTTCGAGATGAGTTCGGCCGACTCGAGGAAGTTGTGTGCCAGCACGGGCTTGTAGAGGTTGAGGTCGATCTGACCCTCGGCCGCGCCGGCCGAAACTGCGGCGTCGTTGCCGACGACCTGCTTGTGGACCTGGTTGACGGCCTCGGCGACGACCGGGTTGATCTTGCCGGGCATGATCGAGGAGCCGGGCTGGTTCTCCGGCTGTTCGATCTCGCCGAGTCCGTTCCGGGGGCCCGAGGCGAGCAGGCGCAGGTCGTTGGCGATCTTGTTCAGCGAGCCCGCAACCGTCCGGAGCGCGCCGTGGGCCTCGCTCATCGCGTCGTGGGCCGCCTGGGCCTCGAAGTGGTTGTCGGCCTCGCGGAACTGGACGCCGGTCTCCTTCGTGATGTACTCGGCGGCGCGGCCGGGGAACTCCTCGTGCGTGTTGAGGCCGGTCCCGGTCGCGGTCCCGCCCAGCGCGAGTTCGCCGAGGTGGTCACGGACCTGGTCGACGCGGGCCAGCCCCTTCTCGACCTGGGTGCGGTAGCCCGAGAACTCCTGGCCGAGCGTGACCGGCGTCGCGTCCTGCAGGTGCGTGCGGCCGGTCTTGATCACGTCGTCGAACTCCTCTTCTTTCTCCTCGAGCGCTTCGCGGAGGGTGTCGAGCGCGGGGATGACGTCTTTCTCCACCGCCTCGAGGGAGGCGACGTGCATCGCGGTCGGGATGACGTCGTTGCTCGACTGGCCGTAGTTGACGTGGTCGTTGGGGTGAACGACGCGGTCGCCGATCTCCGAGCCCATGATCTCGGCGGCGCGGTTGGCGATGACCTCGTTGGCGTTCATGTTCGAGGACGTGCCCGAGCCGGTCTGGAAGACGTCGACCGGGAACTGGTCGTCGTGTTCGCCGGCGATGACCTCGTCGGCGGCCTCGATGATCGCCCCGGCGACGTCGTCGTCGACGAGTCCGAGGTCGCGGTTGGCCTGCGCGGCGGCCTTCTTGACGACGCCGAGCCCGCGGATGAACCGCCGACTGAACGTGATCCCCGAGATGGGGAAGTTCTGGATCGCGCGCTGGGTCTGTGCCCCCCAGTAGGCGTCCGCGGGCACCTGCATCTCGCCGAGGCTGTCCTCCTCGAGTCGGTAATCGTCTCCGTCTGCCATACGCGGAGCGTCGGAGCGAGTCACGTAAAATCCACCGAAAGGCCGAGATCGTCCGTCCGGGCGCGCTCGCGTAGCGCCGGCTGCTAGCTCAAGTCGAAGTCGATAGTCCTAGCCACAGATTCTACTGGGAGATATAAATGTGGAAAATTTGTTTACTAATATTATAATAAAGAACTCGGCCAGTCAGGATGTGCAGAGATTTGTGATATAGGTTTACCAGATACAGGGAACCCAGTGGCAGAGACCGCCGAAGATGCTCGTGAACTCGCTGAGACAGTCGGCGATACACTTCAAGAATACACAGGACATCCCAAAGACGGAACGGCTGCAGAAGAGGTTCTTGTAACAATTATTATGATCGCTGCGGCGATCTGGCTTGCTCGCAAGAGCGCTACGAAGTGGCTCACTGGTTAAAGGTTTCCGCACCAGTTGACCAGTTTCACCAACCATTCGTTCCACAGTGGTTTTTGGTTCGCTACAGGTTTTCGGAGATGATCGTATGAAGTACACGAAACCCTATTATTGACACAAATAGCGCTAAAAAAGCAAGAATTCGATGTTCATTGAACCAAATAATGCCGATCGATAGAGCTGTCAGAGAAAGAACCGCGACCATCGCCGTAGTAAAAACAACGGATCGGGCAATCGGTTCGTACGTTGTTGCTGCTACGTACACGAACGCGAAACATCCGGCCGCTAATAGCACAGCATTTGTATTTTGTCTAATCAAATAAGACAGTAAAACTCCAAGGATTATTGCACCGAACCCACGATCGATTTGTATTCGTTTCAAGTCCACATCATAATAATGTATCCCATTTGATGTAATATTTCCCATCTGGATCTGGGATTTCCAACACAAATGTACCCCCGAACGGGCCGGCTCGTTATTGGAAGATCGAAAGCCAGCCGGGGGTATCCCGTCGCAGTAACGACCGATACTCTCGCTCGGTCACCTCGGGCCGGTCACCGTCGATCCCGTCTGCAATACGCGGGAACCGGAGCGAGTCACGTAAAATCCACCGAAAGCCCGAGATCGTCCGTGCGGGCGCGCTCGCGCAGCGCCGACTGGAGCCGTTCCCGGCCCGTGCCGTGGACCTCGCGAGCGCGCTCGAGGTCGAGGTCGTAGATCGTCGGGGACCCCCACGCAAAGGTGCGCGAGCTGGCGGTGTCGACGGCCAGCGAGGCGAGCCCGAGCCGACGCTGGAAGACCGAGCGCCGGGTCGAGACCGTCTGGATCCGGTAGTAGGGGATCACGGTCGTCCGGCGCTTCCAGAACCCGCTGCGGATCACGAGGTGGTCGTCGCCGACGAAGTAGCCGAGGTTGGCGTACTTGAGGTAGGCGGCGGGCGGTACGGCGAGGAAAACGACGGCCGTGAGATACCAGCGGTCGAACGTCGAGACCCGTGCGAGGCCGAACGCGACGGCGACGATCACGGCCGCGACGATGGCGTACCGGCCGAGATACCGGCGGCGAGCCAGCGTCGGCGGACCGCGGAAGTCGGGCGACTCGGCACCGGTGAGGTTCTCGGCGAACCGGTAGACGCGGTCCCGTTTCGCCATCGGGACCGCCGACTGGCTGCCGCCGCCGCTGTCGGGGCCGTAGCCCGCCGTCTCGACCCAGAGGCCGGCGTAGCCGACCAGCCGCTGGAGCGGGTTCTCGGTGACCGTGACCGACTGGACCTTCTCCGCGGGGATCGAGCCGCTGTAGCGCTGGACCAGCCCGCGCTCGTAGACGAAGTCCTCGCCCGCGCGGCCGAGGCGGAACCCGTAGTAGTTCGCGACCGTGTAGATCGCGCTCGAGACGTAGGTGAACACCGACCACTGGACGGCGGTGACCGCGGCCAACACCAAAAGCGGGCCGACCGCCGCCCCCTCGAGCGCGTCCGGCCCGCCGAATGGGCGAGCGGCGTCGATGACGAACGCGGGCACGAGGCCCGATCCCGAGTCGGCACCGCCGAGGAAGACGACTATCGCGATCGGAAAGACCGCCGCGCCCCACCGGAACGAGGTCACCGCGTAGAGCAGGAGTTCCCGGACCTCGAGGTCGAACAACAGCGTCGGCGCACCACCGCCTGGCGAGTGGTTCTCGCGCGTTCGTTCGGACGCGGTCGGCTCGTCCGATGCCGACTGATCGGAGTCGGGGACGGCGGTCGACTCCCCCGTGGCGGCCGTCAGCCGGCGGATTTCCGACCGGAGCCGCTCCGCCTCGTCCTCGCTGACGAACCGGAGCGTCGCTTCGGTGTCGCCGCCGCCGGCGGTCTCGATCGAGACGACTGCGAGGCCGAACAGTCGCTCGAAGAGGCCCTGGGAGAGATCGACGTTCTGGATCCGCCGGTAGGGGATCTCACGGGAGCGGCGCGCGAACACACCCGAGGAGACGTCGAACGTACTCGCGGTGACTTCGTACGTGAATCGGTAGTAGTACGCGATGCCGTAGCCGACGCCGGCGACGAGACCGATCGGGACCAACGCCAGTAGCGGTCCAATATCGATATCGAGAACGCTGGGGCCCAGCCCCACGAGCAGGACCGGGACCGAGAAGCCGGTTGCTCCGTGCTGGAGCGCCAGCATCACGGCACTGAGGGGATGTAGTCGGTTCGTCTCAGACGGCATCGTCGCCCTCGCTCTCGACGGCCAGTTCGCGGAGGGTCTCCTGCAGGCTGCGGGCCCGGTCCGGCGTCAGGCCCGGAATCCGAACGTCGGCGTTCCGAGAACCGGCAGTATAGACCACGACGCTCGAGAGGCCGAGTGCCCGCTCGATCGGGCCGAACTGGGTGTCGACGTGCTGGACGCGGACGAACGGAACGGCGGTCTCGACGAACGTGACGACGCCGCGCTCGAGGTAGAGGGCATCGTCCTGCAGTTCGAACCGCCAGACCTGATAGAGGCGGACGGCGTAGCCGACGGCGAGAACCAGTGCGACGGCGACGGCGGCCGCGATCGCGAGCGGCGGGACGGTAACTCGCCACTGATCGAGGGCGACGAGGGCGACGGCGAGGACGACCGCCGCGATCGCGCCGCGGGCGATCCAGATGAGCCTGATGCGGGGATGAAGCGTCTCCATGTCCGACTCGTGTCAACCCTGGTGGATAAAGCTACGGTTCCGACGGGGCGGAAAGACGAGCGCCGTCGGGGCCAGCGACGGACGAACGGACGGGGGCGTCGTACGGATCGCCGGCAGTCAGTTCCGGCGCGACCGCGAGCCGTCCTGCGATCGGTCCGGTAACCAGTGACAGCGGACCGGATCAGTCGTCGGCGGGGACCGTCAGGACCGGCACCGACGACGCCCGGCGGACGCGGCCGGTGACGCTGGTCGGCGAGAGGTACCGGCGGAGACCGGTCCGAGTCGGTTCGCCGATCACGACGAGATCGACGTCGTTGTGGTCGGCATAGCTGGCGATCTCCGCGGCCGGATCGCCATAGCGGAGCCGTTTCGACACCGAGACGTCGGTCCCGACGGCCGCGTCGTCGACCGCCTCGAGCGCCGTCTCGGCGCTGTCTTCCCGCCGCTCGACGATCACGTCCCAGCCGTCGACGGACGCGGTCATGCGGACGATCGACAGCGCGTCGACTCGAGCGCCGTGTCGGGCGGCTTCCGCGACCGCGACCCGCCCGACCGCAGCGGGCGTCTCACCGTCGACCGCGACGAGAACGCGATCGAATCCGGTCTCGTCGGTCGTCGCTACGTCCGTCGGGATCGATTCGTCCGTCCCGCCCAGTGCCGATGCCATACCTCACGGTATCGGCCACATAATGATATAATTGTCCAGAAAAAGCTGCATGCACGTTCGTATTTTCATTCACCGAGCCCATGTCGGCCCGTGCAGCCGTTTCACGGCGTGAAATCGGCGCCTGTCGACCGCGGTCGCTCGAGGCGGACGGGGCGCTCCCGGAAATCAGTGGGAGAAATGCAGGGGTTCGACGGACGCGAATAGACCGCGAGCGACCGATCGATCTATTCGGCCTCGAGGTCGTCGTACTCCTCGGGGGTGTACGTCGACAGCTCGAGGGCGTGGATGTCGGTGGTCATGTGATCACCCAGCGCGTCGTAGACTTCCTGGTGTTGCTGGACGAGCGGGAGCCCGTCGAAGACCGGGGAGACGACCGTCGCGGCGAGGTGGTCCTCGTCGCCTTCGTCCCGCGCGTGTGTGACCGTGGCGTCGGCGTCCTCGAGGTTCGATTCGATGACCTCCTCGACGGCTGCTGGCTTCATAGGGGAGGGTTGGTCGCTCGCGGCAAAAGCGCCGCGGTCGCGGTCGGTGGCACGGCCGGTTCAGAACGGCACGTCGTCGGGCACGTCGGGCCCCGACGATCCACTGGCCATGCCGTCGAACCCGGTGCTGACGTCGACGTAGTCGATCGCGTCGATCTCGGCCGGCAGTCGTTGCTTGATCGCCTGGGTGGTCATCGAACTGACGCCACAGCCGCTACAGGCCCCGGTCAGGGCGATCGAGACGCGCCCCGCCTCGAGGTCGACCTCGGTGATCGCGGACTCGCCGCCGTGGGCCTCGATCTGGGGGAAGTTCCGGCGGAGGAACAGCGCCACGTCTTCGCGGACAGCGTCGGCCGGGGACTGGGCCGATTCGGACTCGCTCATGGATGAGCCAAGGGACCGGAACGGTATATACTGTCGGCCGAATCGATTCTCCCCGAGATCGGGGTCGAACGATCGCGACTCGTCCCCGGGACCGCGAGCCGTCCGAGCGACGATGACGGCGACTTTATGATCGCTCGCGACGCCGTCCCCGCTATGTCACTGGCAGCCGAGACGCGACGGGCGGTCGACCGCCGTCCGTTCCTCCGGACCGCCCTGCGGGCCGGCGTCGTCAACTACACCGCCGCGGCTCGCTCGCTTCCGATCGAGGGCGATCCCGACGCGATCGCGACGGCGCTGCGCCGGTACGCCGACGAGTTGCCCGCCCGCGAGACCGACTCCCGCGACGTTCGCGTGCGGATGGAAAGCGGCGTTGGGCGACTCGAGGACGGAGCCGACCGCGACGACGCGCTCGTGACCGTCGGCGGCGCGGCCTTCGGTCCCTGCGACGGCGGGTCGACCGCCATCGTCGCGACCGGCGAGGTCGACGCGGCCGCCGC
>NZ_JBPJSJ010000018.1:0-63618 GCF_051225675.1 Natrinema sp. CGMCC1.2065
CGTCGGCGTCGGATTCGTCGTCGTCACCGCCTCGCGGACGGACCACGGACTGGGCGCACGACTGCGGACTCGAGCGGTGGGCCGACCGCGTCTCGAGCGGGCGCTCGAGGCCGCGCTCGGGTTCGCGGGGGACGTTCAGGTCGTCGCCCGCCAGCCGAGGGCGGTCGCGCGGATCGGCGCGGGAAGTCTGCTGATCTGGGCGTTCGACGTGCTGACGGCGGTACTGGTACTCGCAGCGCTGGGCAGCGGACTCGCGCTCGGGCCGCTGCTGGCGGTTGGGACGCTGGCGGTCAGCGTCGGGAACTTAGCGAAGGTCCTCCCGCTGTCTCAGGGCGGCGTCGGACTCTACGAGGCGGCCTTTACCGCGCTGGTAGTCGCGCTTACTCCCATCGGTGCGGGGACCGCGCTGGCGGCGGCGATCGTCGACCACGCGCTGAAAAACGGTGTGACACTGGTCGGCGGGGCCGGCGCGGTCGCCGCGCTGGGGCTTTCCGTCTCGGACGCGACGGCCGCGGAACCGACGCGGGAGACCGATAGTATTTTAGGCTCGCCTAAAAGATAGCCGAGCAATGAATCAGGACATCTGTGTCATCGTCCCGACGATACGGGAGTACGAGTGCATGCGCTCGTACTTCGCGAACGCCCGCGACCACGGCTTCGACCTCGAGCGACTCCACGTCGTCCTCGTGACCGAGGACTTCTGTGAGACCGACGAAATGGAAGCCATGCTCGAGGAGGAGGGCGTTTCGGGCGAGGTCTTCGACGGCAGCCGTCGCGAGGAGTGGTACGAGGCCCACGACGTCGCCGAGTACGGCCACGTCGTGCCGGCGGCCAGCCACGCCGAGACGAGTTTTGGCCTGCTGTACATGTGGGCCCACGACGAGTTCGACTACGGCTTTTTCATCGACGACGACACGCTCCCTCACGAGGACGAGGACTTCTTCGGCACGCACATGGAGAACCTCGCGTTCGAGGGCGAGATCGAGACAGTCTCCTCGGACGAGCAGTGGGTCAACGTCCTCTACCAGAACGCGGACGAACACGGGCTCTACCCACGGGGCTATCCATACTCGGCGATGGGCGAGACCGTCGAGACGGGGACGACTGAGGTCGACGGCGGCGAGGTCGTCGCCTCACAGGGCCTGTGGACCAACGTACCGGATCTCGACGCCGTCCGCATCCTGATGGACGGCGACCTCGAGGGCCAGGCCCAGACCCGCACCTCGAGCGATGACTTCGGCGAGGACTTCGTCGCCGCACGGGACAACTACCTCACGGTCTGTTCGATGAACCTCGCGTTCCGCCGGGAGGTGATCCCCGCGTTCTACCAGCTCCCGATGGACGAAAACGAGTGGGACGTGGGCCGATTCGACGACATCTGGTCGGGCGTGTTCCTCAAGCGCGCCTGTGACGTGCTGGGCAAGCGGATCTACAACGGCGCGCCGCTGTGTGAACACAACAAGGCCCCCCGCAGCACCTTCGACGACCTGAACAACGAGGTGCCGGGGCTGGAACTGAACGAACACCTGTGGCAGGTAATCGACGAGACCGGCAGCGAGGCAGACTCCTACGCTGCGGTCTTCGAGGCCATGGCCGATGAACTCGCCGAGGGCGACTGGGACGACTACAACAACGGAGCCTTCTTCAACCACGTCGGCGAGTACATGCGCGACTGGCTCGACTGTCTGGCGACGCTGCGCCCGGTGGCCGGCCTCGAGGCCGACGGCACGCGGGTCGTCGCGGACGACTGAATCGTCAACTATAAGTTTTTAGGTTAACCTAAATCGAGTATGAACGACGAGCAGGGCAATCGTGCAGTTTCACGTCGGCGGGCGTTACAGGTCGGCTCCGCGTTCGGGGCCGCATCGCTCGCGGGCTGTCTCGGGTTTTTCGACGACGGACAGAGCGCGGATATTCCGCCGCTCTCGGAGTTTCGGGGGTCCGGATCGCTGGTCGACGGCCGACCGGCACCGGGCGGCACGTCGATCGAGGACCTCCCGAACCTCTCCGGGGACCTCGCGCTCTACATCGGCGGCGGTGAAGGCGGCATCTACTACGAGTTCGTGGAGATGCTCGAGGACATCTATCCGGACTTCGAGGTCCACTCGACCGACAACAGTTCGTCGTCGCTGGCACAGACGATCGTCGAGGAGGCCGACGCCGGCGCGGCCCAGGCCGACGTCTTCTGGTCGATCGACGCCAGTTCCCTCGGGTTCGTCGCGGAAAACGACGCCTACGAGCCGCTGTCGGACGAGGCGGTCGAGGCGGTCGGGAACAGTCAGTTCGTCGGCGACGACAACGCGTGGGCCGGCGTCGCCGGACGCGCCCGTGCCGTGCCGTACAACACGAACGAATTGAGCGAGTCGGACATCCCGACCACGGTGCAGGAGTTCCCCGACGCCGACGCGCTGCAGGGGACGATGGGCTGGGCACCGACCTACGGCGCGTTCAAGGCCTTCGTGACGGCCATGCGCCTGCTCCGTGGCGACGACGAGACCCGCAACTGGCTACAGAGCATGAGCGAGGCCGGAACGGAACGACGCGGCAACGAGTACGCCGTCTCCGAGGCGGTCGCCAACGGCTCGCTGTCGGCCGGGTTCGCCAATCACTACTATGCGATGCGGGTCAAGAACAATCGGCCGGACGCCCCGATCGATCTGGCCTTTACCGAGGGCGACGCCGGCGCGTTGATCAACGTCGCGGGCGCGCTGAAGGTACAGGGCACCCAGAAGGGCGAACTGGTCGACAACTTCGTCCGCCACCTGCTCTCGGCCGAGGCCCAGGAGTACTTCGCGACGATCAGTTTCGCCTATCCGATGATCTCGGGCGTCGAACCAGTCGGCGGGCTGCCGACCATCGACGAGCTGAGCCCGCCGGACATCGACCTCGCGGAACTGGCCGACATCGAGCCGACGCTCGAGCTGATGGACGAAGCCGGCGTCTCCGGATAACGGAATGAGCGTTCGGGATCGAGTCGCGAAGACGGTCGAGCGAGCCGGTGACGACGACGGGAGCGGCGCCACCGGCGTCGGGCTCACCCTGCTCGCCGCGGCCATCGCGGCCGTTCTCGTTCTCCCCTTGCTCTGGCTGGTCGTCGACGCCGCCGGGCTCGGGACTCGAGCGTTCGAACTCGCCGTCGATTCCCAAACGATCGACGTACTGATCCGAAGCGTCGCTCTCGTCGCGATCGTAACGGGTGCGAGCGTCCTCATCGGCGTCCCGCTCGCGGTGTTGACGGTCCAAGGCGAGATTCCGTTCCCCCGGTTCTGGACCGTCCTCATCGCGTTGCCGCTGGCCGTCCCGAGCTATCTCGGCGCGTTCGCGTTCGTCTCGGCGTTCGGTCCACAGGGTGAACTCGTCGGCTTCCTCGAGCCCCTCGGTATCGACGCGCTCCCCTCGGTATACGGGTTCGCGGGTGCCGCGTTCGTGTTGACGCTGTATACCTACCCCTACGTGTTCTTGACCACGCGAGCGTCCCTGCTCTCGATGGACGGTTCGCTCGTGGAGGCCGCTCGGACGCTCAACTCGGGCCGCTGGGAGGCGTTTCGCCGGATCACCCTCCCGCAGATCCTGCCGGGGATCGCCGCCGGCGCGTTGCTCGTCGCCCTGTATGCCCTCGCGGACTTCGGCACGCCGAACATCATGCGCGTCGAGGTGTTCACGCAGTTCATCTACGCCAGATACAACGCCTTCGCCCGCGACTACGCCGCGTTGTTGTCCCTGCAGTTGCTGACGGTGACCGTGATCATCCTCGCGATCGAGTCCCGCATCGGTGCCGACGACTCCGGGGCCTACGAGAGCGGTGGCGACCGCGGTACCGCCGACCTCGAACTCGGAGCGTGGCGGTATCCGGCCCTGCTGTTGCCGGTTGCGATCGCCCTGCTCGCTATCGGGCTCCCGATTGCCATCTTCACCATGTGGCTGAACACGGGCGGACCCGGCTATCAGCTCGGTCGACTGACATTCGACTGGGAGTACGGGTTCAACTCGGCCTACGTCGCACTGCTGGCCGCCCTCGTCTCGGTGCTGGTGGCGCTGCCGATCGCGATCGGATCGGCGACGTCCGATTCGCGGGTGGCGGCGCTGGCCGATCGGGCCCCCTACATCGGATACGCCACGCCCGGGATCGTGCTGGCGATCGCGTTGCTCAGCTTCAGCCTCGACGTGCTACCGTCGATCTACAAGACCGTTCCGCTGCTGATCTTTGCCTACGTCGTCCGGTTCATGCCCCAGGCGATCGGCTCGATCCGGACCTCGACGCTGCAGGTCGACCAGAAGTTGGTCGAGGCGGCCCGGACGCTGGGTCGATCGCGGCTGAACGCCTTCCGGTCGGTGACGCTCCCGTTGATCCTGCCGGGCGTGGCCGCCGGAGCCGCGCTGGTCTTTCTCACGACGATGAAGGAACTCCCGGCGACGCTCATGTTGCGCCCGCTCGGATTCGAGACGCTCGTAACCTACATCTGGCGGGTCGAGGAGGCCGGTCTCTACGGACAGGCGGCAGTGCCGGCGCTCGTCCTCGTGGCCATCTCGGGGCTGTCGATGGCCGTGATGCTCGCACAGGAAGGACGGTGACGACCGTGAGAACAGGGCCGGGACGACGAACACGAGGTGGGCGATGAGACGGCGACGATGGCGGGCCGCGGTCGCCGCTATCGCCCTCGTCGGTGCGATCGCGATCTGGTTGCTCGCGACGCGGACTTTCCCTCACCACTCGCTCAACCACGACGAGGGCGTCTACCTCCAGCAGGCGGCGATGTTGCTCGAGGGGCAACTGTTCGTCCGGCCGCCGGTCGAGGAGGCCTTCCGCCCCTGGTTCTTCGTTACGGACGGCAGCCGGCTTTATCCGAAGTACTCGCCGGTGCCCGCAGCGATCTTCGCGCTCGGGAAGATTGTGGGCGGCTACCGGCTCGCGCTGGCTGGGATCGGCGCAGCCGTCCCCGCACTCGTGGCGCTGGTCGTGCGCGAGGTCTTCGACCGGCGGACGGGCCTCGTGGCCGCCGTCGCCGTGTTGTGTTCGCCGCTGTTCCTGATCCAAACGGCGGTGTTCCTGCCCTACGCGCCGACGGCGATGCTCAATCTGGCCTTTGCATACGCCTACCTCCGGGCCGACCGGACGGGGGACCTGCGGGTCGCGGGCGTGGCCGGCGTGGCGATCGGGCTGGCCTTTTTCGCACGGCCGTACACGGCAGTCCTGTTCGCCGCGCCGGTTATCGCCCACGCCTGCTGGACGCTCCGGCGGGATTTCCGCGGGGCCGTTCCCCGACAGGCTGCGACGGCGGCGTTCGGGCTGGCCGGCGTTTCCCTCGCGCTCGGCTACAACGCCGTCGTGACCGGATCGGCGCTTGTGTTCCCCTACGAGGCGTTCGCCCCGCTCGACGGGCTCGGGTTCGGCCGTCGGCGCATCCTCGAACACGAGATCGAGTACACCGTCGGGCTGGCGCTGCGGTCGAACGCGCTGGTACTGCGGTCGTTTTTCACCGAATGGGTCGTCGGCGGACTGCTGGGCGCGGGGCTGGCCGCGGTCGGACTCGGGCTGACCGTCCGCCGACGCCTCTCGCCACGCGCGGCGATCCTCGCTGGACAGTTACTGACGATTGCCGTCGGCAACGTCTACTTCTGGGGGAACTTCAACGTCCTCGGCGACATCGATCGGGCCGGAACTGGACTGATCGCCACGCACGGCCCCTACTACCACTTCGATCTCCTGCTCCCGGTCGCGGCCTTCGCGGCCGTCGGCGCGCTGGCGCTGTTCGACGGCGTTCGCCGACGGGCCGATCGATCGCTGTCGCCGGAGCGCGCACGCGCGGTCGTCGTCGCGGTGTTGCTCGTCAGCGGGCTCGCGGTCGGCGGCGTCACCGCGACGACCCTCGAGGGGAAACTCGAGCGAAACGAGGCCATCACCGAGACCTACGATCGGGTCTACGACCCGCTCGAGGACGGGACGATCGAGGAGCCGGCGGTCGTCTACCTGCCGACGCCGTACGGCGACTGGCTCGGGCATCCGTTCCAGGCGCTTCGCAACGACCCCGGGTTCGACGGGGAGCGCGTCTACGCCCTCGACGAGCGGCCGTTCGACGTGGCCGACGCCTACCCCGACCGCTCGCTGTACCGCCTCGCGTATCGGGGGGCCTGGGCTCCACAGGCCAGGTCGCCACAGGGAGCCCGGCTCCAGCGGGTCGACCGGGTCGCCGGTGAGACGGTCTCGCTGAACGCGACCGTCGGCGTCCCGGAAACGGCCGGCGGCGTTAGCGCGACGATCACGACCGACGAGGAGAGCGCCACCTACGTCGCCGACGATGTCTCGAGTCCGTTGGCGACCCGAGTGGTCGTTACCGACGGCGAGGCGTGGCTGCGCGGCGCGGCATGGGGGGCCAACAACTCGGTCGCCGTCGACGAACGCGACGACGTGATGCTGACCGTGTTCGTCGATCGGGGGCCCGGCAACAGCTTCAGTTACCGGCTCGAGCTGCCGGTGGAGGCGGCCGAAAACGGAACGACACGGGCGCTGACACCCAGGGTCGAGCGGTGTAGCGGGATCCGCGACTGTGGCGGCGAGGCCGCGTACCTCCCCGAGAGCGCGCCCGACGGCATCTTCGTCCAGACCGAACTCACGGCGCTGGATCGGAACGGGTCCGACTATAGTAGCCGCTGAAAGTCATTGCACACCTGATCGCACGACAGCGTTGCGATCAGTGTGTAAATCGTTTCAGCGGCTACTATAGAACGAGCAGGTACGTCGACTACTGGGTCGGCCGGTGTGGGAGTTCTCGAAGCCGTTCCTCGAGTGATACTTTGACGATCGAGCGGGCGATCTCGGCCCCGCCTTTGAACGGGTCGAGCTTGGTCTGGCCGGCGCGCTCGCGGTACTCGATCGGGTGTTCGCGGACGTCGTAGCCGCGCATCAGGGGCCGGATCAGCAGTTCCGCCGAGAGGCCGGTGTTTTCCGTCCACTCGATGTCCTCGACGACGTCGCGCCGGTAGGCCCGCATGCCGGTCGTGGTGTCGTGGACGCGGGTGCCCATGAGGAGGCTCGCGACCGCGGCGAAGGCGTGGTTGCCGAGGCGGTTGAGCGCCGGCATCGCGTCCGCGCCGTGATAGAGCCGGTCGCCGCTGACGACGTCGTAGCCGTCGTTGATCAACGCGAGAAACTCCGGAAGTTGCTCCATGGGATAGGTGTCGTCGCAGTCGGTCGTGACGACGATCGGCCGGTCAGGCTCTAAGACGGCCGCACGGACGGCGACGCCGTACCCCTGTGGCTCCTGTTCGATGACCGTCGCGCCGTGGTCGCGGGCGATTTCGGGGGTTCGATCCGACGAGCCGTCGACGCAGACGACCTCGGCCGTCCCGTCGGTGACCTCGTCGATGTCGGTCAGTACTTTGCCGATCGCTTCCTCCTCGTTGTACGTCCCCATGACGACGCTGACGTCTTCGAAGGTGTACTCCTCGTCCGAACCGTCGGTCGTCGCGGGCTGGACCCCATCACTCATTGCCGGTACTCTCTGCGCGCCGTATTTATGCGTTTAGGTTTGCCTAAAACAGTCGGGACACCGGTCCCCGTTCGTCGGGGCGGGATCGGTCAGATCCAGTCCTGCCGACGGAAGTAGACGAGCATCAGTCCGGCAACCGCCCCCATCCCGAGCATGACCGCCGGATAGCCGTACGTCCAGTAGAGTTCGGGCATGGCAAGCGGCGTCTCCGCGAAGTTCATCCCGTAGATCCCGGCGACGAACGTCAGGGGGATGAAGATGGTCGCGACGACCGTTAGCGTCTTCATCACGTCGTTGGTCGACTGTGAGACGGCGTTGAGATAGATATCGCGGGAGCCACCGGTGAGGTCGCGGTAGGTCTCGATGAGATCGACGACCTGCACGAGGTGGTCGTAGACGTCGCGGAAGTACTTCTCGTTCTCGTCGGCGACCTCCGGAATGTCGCCGCGGGAGAGCGACGAGATCGCCTCCCTGGCCGGCCAGGCGACCTTCCGGAAGGCCAGCAAGTCCCGGCGGACGTCGTTCAGGTCCTCCAGTATCCGTGGCTCCGGCTCGTCGAGAACGCGCTCCTCGACCGCTTCGATGTCGTCCTCGATCTCGTCGAGAACGTCGAAGTAGTCGTCGACGATGGCGTCCATGAGCCGATAGGCGAGGAAGTCCGTGCCGCGGTTCGCGACCCGGCGTTCGTTCTTCGCCCACTGCGTGGCCGACTGGTCGACGACGTCGATGTCGGTCGTCGACATCGTCACGAGCCACCCCTCGCCGATGAAAAAGCCGACAGTGTGGGTCCGGATCTCCTTTTGCAGCGCGACCTCGTCGCGCTGACTGAGGCTGACGGTCTTGAGGAGAACGAACGTGTGCGTTTCGTACTCGGCGGTCTTCGGCCGCGTCTGGTCGTCGATAACGTCGTCGACGGCCAGCGGATGGATTCCGAGCCGATCCTCGAGCGTCTGCAGTTCGTCCGGTTCGATCCCGGCGGCGTGAACCCACGTCTCCCCCGGTGCGGCGACTGCGGCCGCCGGATCGTCGTATCGCTCTATGCCGTCGTCGGCGTAGACCATGGCGCGAAGGGTCATGTCTCGCCCCCGGTCGCCGACGACCGTGCGATCGCGACGAGCGTGAACCCGACCATGATCGCGGTCAGGGAGAACGCTCGACCGGCATACGCGACGGAAATCCCGACGACGTACCCGACGACGCCGACGGCGGCCACCCCGACTCCCGCGAGCCGTACCCGATTCATAGCTCCCCCATCGGCTGCCGCTCAAAAGAAGCTGTGGTGTGGACCGCGTTCGGGAACGCCGAGCCGGATGGCGTTCAGCCGCCGTTACGCGGCCTCGAGGACGTGGTCGGCTGCCTTCAGCGCCAGCGCCGCGATCGTCAGCGTCGGGTTCATCGCCCCGCCGGTCGGGAAGACGCTGCTCGAGGCGATCCAGCAGTTCTCGAGATCGTGGGTTCGCAGGTCGGGGCCGACGACGCTCTCGGCCGGCTCCGACCCCATCCGGGTCGTTCCCATGTGATGGTAGGCCGGCCCCGTTCCCTCGGGCCCGGCCTGCCAGGTGATCTCCGCGCCGAGTTCCGCGAGGATCCGTTCCTGGATCTCGTTGACGCGCTCGATCGTCTCGAGCGCGCGATCGCCGACGGTCCAGTGGACGTCGGGCACCGGATTACCGTGATCGTCGGTCGTCGAGGGATCGAGCCCGACGTAGCTGTCCTCGCGAGGGAGCTGTTCGACGAGGCCGCCCATGCCGATGTGGGTGCCATACGCCGAGCGGAGTTCCGCGAGCAAGTCGTCGCCCCAGTCCGCGCCGTCGCTCGAAAGGGCCATCCCGGCCGGCGAGGGGCCGTCGTAATTGAAGAACTCGAGCTTGAAGGGAGCCTGTTCGGCGTCGGCCTCGTCGTAGAACTGGTGGGACTCGCTGGTGAGGAAGCCGACGTGGTTCTGCCGGGTGGGTTCGTCGAGGACGCCGCCGGTGCCCGCGAAGAGGTGGTCCATGAAGTACCGGCCGACGAGCCCGCTCGAGTTGGCCAGCCCGTCCGGATAGTGACTGGATTCGGAGAGCAAGAGCAGGCGCGGTGTCTCGACGCCGCCGCAGGCGATCACGAAGGCGTCGGCTGACTGGCGGTGGCGCTCGCCGTCCGGCGTCGCGTAGACGGCCGCCTCGATCGCGTCGGGCCCGTGTTCGAGTCGCTGAACCGGCGCGCGGTCGATCACCGTCGCGCCCCGTTGCTCGGCACGCTCGACGTGGACGGTCGCGTCGTACTTCGCGCCGGACGGACAGACCGGTTGACAGGTGCCGTAGCCGACGCAGGCGCTGCGGTCGTCGTAGCCCTCCGAGTTGCGTGCGTTGGGCACCGAGTGCATCGCGATCTCGAGTTCGTCGCAGGCCGCGGCGAACAGCGAGTCGCTGTAAGAGGGCGGGAAGGCCGGCATCGGATGAGGCTCCTCCCGGGGCGGGGCGAACGGGTTGTCGTCGGCCCCTGCCACGCCCAGTTCCCGCTCGGCCGCGGCGTAGTAGGGCCGCAGGTCTTCGTAGTCGATCGGCCAGTCGGCCCCGACGCCGCGGGCGCTTTCGGAAGCGAAGTCGTCCTCGTGGAGCCGCATTACCATCCCCTGCCAGTGCAGCGTCGAGCCGCCGACGCCGCGGGCGCGGGCGTGGTTCAGCGGGTAGAACCGCTCGCCGGTGGACTCGTAGGCATCCCGCTCCGGATCGCCGTCCCAGACGTCCGGGCGGTCGTAGGCGGGACGGATCGCGCGTTCCTGCCGGGCGAGCCGATCGTCGGGATCGAACCGCGGCCCGGCCTCGAGGATCACGACCTCGCGGCCGGCCTCGGCGAGGCGGTCAGCGACGATTCCGCCGGCCGGCCCCGCGCCGATGACACAGACGTCGGCGTCCCTGACGGGGGTTCGGTCGGCGTCGTCAGTGGTCGGTACCGCCGAGCCGGCCGGCGGCCGGTCCCAGCTCACGCGTTCGGCCCCCGCTGGTAGCTCCCGGTCCCGCCCGCGTGGCCCTGCGGATTCTCGAGGCCGACCAGCTCGCCGCCGGTCGGCGAGGCATACAGCGCCAGCAGGAGGTCGTTGACGACGTAGTACCGGACCCGTTCGCTCGCCGTCCCCGACGGGTCCTCGTCGGCCTCGTCGGCACCCACGTTCCGCAAGACCTGGTCGCGGTCGGCGACCGACAGTGCCGTGAACCCATCGTCGAACCACACCCGCGCGTTCTCGTCCAGTTCCGCGACCGCCGCCTCGAGCCCTTCGATGTGGGCCCGGTCCGCGAGTCGCCCCTCGAGGAAGGCCGCGACGAACGGGTCGATCCCGGATACCTCGCTCGGGTAGACGACCTCGGCGGCCGCGACCAGCGTCTCGTGGAGGCGATCGACGTCGACCGGCTCCGAACCGGGCGGGGAGACACAGCCCGCCAGCGTCCCCCCGACGCCGAGCGCAGACAACGCGGCGACCGCGTCCCGCCTCGTCAGTTCCATGCGGGAGGATTAGGCAAGCCTAAACCATATATTCGTTGGAACGGGACGGTCGCGCGGCCGCCGCGTCATACGGTCTGCTGTAACTGTTTACTGGGGCGACCGCAGGACGGCTCGCGGTCGCTCCGGAAATAACTTACAGCAGTCCGTATCACACCGTCTCGACCGGTTCGACCAGCGACGGCTCGTCCGTCGCCGGGTCGTTGACCGCGGTCGAAACAGGATACGCCGTCATCCCGTCGGCCGACCGGGGCTCGAGCAGTTCCCGACCGGCCTCGCCCGACAGCCACCGCTGCTCGTCGTCGGGGTCGAGGATCACTGCCATCCGGTGATGAAGGTCCGCGACGAGGTCGTTGGGCTCGGTCGTGACGATGGTAAACGTCTCGAGGGGGCCGGTCTCGGTTCCGCCCTCAAGGCCGCCGCCGAAACTGTCGAGTCCGGTCTGGGTCGCGTCCGGCTCCCAGCGCTCCCACAGCCCCGCCATCGCGAACACCCGCTCGTCCTCGAAGGCGACCCGATAGGGGCGTTTCCCGCCGTCGGATCCCCGATCCGACGAGGATCGCGAATCGCCGATTCCCTCACCGTCTTCGGTCTCGACCCACTCGTAGAACCCGTCCGCGGGGACGAGACACCGCCGTCGCTCGTAGGCCTCGCGAAAACTCGGCTTCTCGTCGACGGACTCGGCCCGCGCGTTGATCAGCCCGTCACTGTCGTCGTCGGCCCACGACGGGACCAGCCCCCACTCGAGGCGTCGAAAGACCTCGGGCTCCTCGTTCGTGATCACCGGCAGCTCCTGGCCAGGTGCCATGTTGTACCGGGGTTCGAACCCGGAGTCGGAAAGCCGGGCGTCGAACCGCGCCTCGAGGTCGTCCCCGTCGACGGTGAGCGTGTAGCGACCGCACATACCCGATCCTCGGCCCGACGGCCCAAAGGGTTGTCCGGTCGTGGCTCGCCGGCCGCCGCGGCGACGGGGTGTCAGTGGCTCCCTCGAGCGACCGGCCGAACGGATTTGGGGCGGTAGGAAGCCGTTACTCCGGCCGAACCGCCGGGTACGGACCGCGTTACGATACCCGATCCCGGTCGATCCTTCGATGGGGTCAACATGGACGATCGATACGAAATGGTGGTGTGTCAGCGCGGCGCGCTCGAACTCCGAGATCCTGACGACCCCGACTGCTGGATCGCGACCGAATCCCCTGTCGAGATCGAGCGGTAACGCGCTCCGGTACCCCTACCCGTTTTCCGCCGTCGGAAGAAATGACTCGTGAGCCGTCGGGTCGCCGTCCGCTCGCGACTCGAGCGCGATCAGTTCCCGTCGTCCGTGATCGTGATCGTTCCGTTCGCGGTCTGGGCCTCGTTTATCATTACCTCGACCGTGTACTCGCCCGGTTCGGACGGGTTGTCGACCGCGGGGTAGGCTGCGACGACTACGTCGCCGGACTCGAGCGTGTAGTCGGTGTCGAGTTCGATCGTGAACGAGTAGTCGTTGTTGTTGACGCCGCTAATGTGTGTCTCGTTGAACTCCCGGTCCACGACGCCGTCGCCGGTCGTGTCGGCACCGAGTACGATGTCCTCGTGTTGGGCGCTGTCGACGGTGAAGTTCTCGCGCGGGTAGGTCACCGAGAGCGACTCCCACTCGCTGCCGTTGACCGACTCGTTGGCCTCGATCGTGACCGACTGGTTGGTGTCCGTCGCGTCGAGCGTCGAGTCGCCGGACTCGACAGTACTGTTACCGTCTGCGGAGGGCGTTGCCGAGTCGTCGCCCTCCGGCGAGGGGTCGGCCGAGTCTCCGCCGAGCCCCGAACAGCCGGCGAGCGATACGAGTACCGCCAGCGTCACGACGAGCAGTGTGCGTCGCATCTACGGCCCGGTCACGGAACGACAGGTGAAAGTCTTCTGGTCGGTTATTTCAATTCATCCATACTATTTGCGCTTATCGTAGCAGGTATGTCCACTAATTCACAGTAACGGGAGACAGAAGGTGAGTGATTTGAACAGTTACGAGACGATCGGCCTCACTGCGTTCGGCCGCGTGCGACTCGCGTGTTCAAATCCCGACGTTGTGTTTTCGTCGCTCACGAAGTTGTTCGCGACAAAAACGCCAGGACAGGGATTTGAACCACGCCCAGACGATCGCCTCGCTTCGCTCGGCGCTGCGACTGGTCTGATTCAAATCCCATCTGTGGCGTTTCGTGATTTCGAATTACTCGCGCCGCTACGCGTCGCTCGCAGCAAGTGAAATCACGAAAACGCCAGGACAGGGATTTGAACCCTGAATCCCAAAGGGAACACGCTTTCCAGGCGTGCGCCTTACCGTTCGGCCATCCTGGCTCACGCTATCCTAACCGCGTCCCTCGTTTAACCCTTACGAGATCCGTCGCCGCGCCCGCGGTCGAGCGCCCACGCGGCGATCCGGGGCTCGAGCAGGTACGCTCCCAGCCCCGCGCCGATTCCGACCGCGGTCGCCAGCGCTACCGCGACCGTGAACCGTACGAGCGGTGTCACGAGCAGGGCATACCCCTGCACGAGGACCAGAAACGCCAGTCCGCCGACGAGCCCCCACAGGACCGCCGACTTGGTCCGCGGCCCGATCCCCATCTTTCCGGCTGGATAGCCGCTCACGCGACGCTCACCGGGTTCACTCGAGATCGGCGACGGCTTCGATCTCGATCCCGACGCCCTTCGGGAGGGCGGCGACCTCGACGGCGCTTCTGGCCGGCGGCTCGTCGTCGAAGTAGTCGGCGTAGGCCTCGTTCATGGCGTCGAAGTCGTCGATGTCCTCGAGGAAGACGGTCACCTTGAGGACGTCCTCGTAGCCGCCGCCGGCCTCGTCGAGGACGGCATCGAGGTTGTACAGCGCCTGTTCGGTCTGGGCCGCGATGGGCTCGTCGTCGAGCAGGTCGCCGTCGGCGGTCATGGGGATCTGGCCGGCGGTAAACAGCAGCGAGCCGTTGCTGGTCGCCTGACTGTAGGCACCCACGGCAGCGGGCGCGTCGTCGGTTTCGATGATTCGTTTCATGTCCAACACCTCGGACCGAGACGGCTTAAAAGCGGGCGAAATCCCCGGCCGATCGCAGCCGGGGAGGTGCCGTCCACAGACATCGACTCCCGGCGATCACTTGGTCGGAATTTAATTCCATGTTTCTCACATTTTGCCCATATCTACACACCACCTCGAGTATCGTATGAACACTCAACACGGTCTACGGAGTCGATCCCGGGCTCTTCGCCGTTCCCCACAACGCATCCACGACTACCGTTGACACACCCTTTCCCTACTCCTTGTGTCTAAAGGTGAAGAGATACGTCGTTATCATCACTATAATACCCAGAGAAATGCCACCAGGAATCGGTGGCGGTGGCTCTACCATTAGCAACGTCGCGAGTACGGAATACCCGAGAGCGGATAAAACGCCGGCAAGAACGGCAGATTCACTACGGGATAGATTGTCCGCCCAATCGTCAATATGATCGTATATTTGTCTCATGCCCCATAGTCACTACTCGAGTATATCTGAAATAAATTTTCGAACGTCCAGTTGAGCCAGTTTGAGGAGCGAGTAGGTCTCAAGTTTTGGCGATGTTCGCAGACCCGCTCAACGACTGCCACGCGGTAGAAGTTGATGGACACGCGTCGCTATCGTTATCGAGCGGAGTATACCAGGCACTCACGCTCTCGTCGCCAGTGGGTCGGTGATTACGGCTCGCAACGGGGTCGTTGGAGAACAGTCGCACTTCGTCCGTCGTCGCGCAGTTCGAGCCGTTCACCGGTATCGGTTTCTCGGGACCGATCGGCAGACTGTCGACCCCCGAAACGTCCCCGCCGGGCTACCGGGCTAGACCGGAACACGACGACCAGTCCCGCTCCATCAGAACGGCGATCGTGATCGGGCGACGGATCGCTCGAGGCCGTTCCTCCCGATCAGGCCAGCACGTCGACTTCGTAGCCCGCGTCCCGCAGCGCCGACAGGAACGCGTCGACGTGGTCGGGACCGCGCATCTCGAGTTCGATCTCGACTTCCGTGTCGCTCATCTCGACCTCGCGGGAGGTCCGGTCGTGGTGGATCGCATAGATGTTCGCCCGGTGGGCGGTGAAGACGTCGAGGAGGTCCTCGAGCGCGCCGGGGCGGTCTTTCAGCACGGTCCGGATCTTCAGGTAGCGGCCGGTCTCGACGAGGCCGCGGACGATGACGTTGGTCAGGGTATTGAGGTCGATGTTGCCCCCACAGAGCGCGGGGACGATGACCTCGTCCTCGGCGTAGTCGAACTTCTCGAACAACACCGCGGCGAGCGCCACCGCGCCCGCGCCCTCGACCACCGTCTTCGAGCGCTCGAGCAGGTAGACCAGGGCGACGGCGATCTCGGGGTCGGAGACGGTGACGACCTCGTCGACGTACTCCTGAATGTGGGGGAAGGTCTGCTCGCCGACGCTGCGGGTCGCGATCCCATCGGCGATGGTATCGACGCCGTCGAGGGAGACCCGCTCGCCCTTCTCAAGGGACTTCGCGGCGCTGGAGGCCCCATCGGCCTGGACGCCGATCACGCGGGCCTCGGGCTGTTGCTCCTTGATCGCGGTCGCGATCCCGCTGATGAGCCCGCCGCCGCCGATCGGAACGACGACGGTTTCGACGTCGGGACAGTCGTCGATGATCTCGAGGCCGATGGTGCCCTGGCCGGCCATGACGTCCTCGTCGTCGAAGGCGTGGACGTAGGTGCGGCTTTCCTCGCGTTCGATCTCGTGGGCGCGTTCGGCGGCCTCGTTGTAGTCCTGGCCCGCGAGGACGACCTCCGCGCCGTAGTTCTTGGTCGCTTTGACCTTCGAAATCGGCGCGTGTTCGGGCATGACGATCTTCGAGTCGACGCCGGACCTGGTGGCCGCCAGCGCGACGCCCTGCGCGTGATTGCCCGCACTGGCGGTGACGACGCCCGCGTCCTTCTGGGACTCGGAGAGGGTCGCGATCCGGTTGGTCGCCCCGCGGATCTTGAACGAGCCGGTCCGCTGGAAGTTCTCCAGTTTCAGCCGGACGTCTGCTCCGGTCATCGACGAATATGTGTGTGAGTGTTCGAGCGGCGTGTGCCGAGAGGTTTCCCGGACCCGCTCGCGTGCCTCGAGAATATCCGAGAGTTCGAGCATACCCCCGACTACGGGACGTGGAGTGTAAGGATTTCTGTCAGGGAACGGGGAGCCCGTGGGGCCCGCCCACCCCCAACAGGATGTGTTGCCAGTCGGGCAACACGACAGGGAATACAGGGAATGCACGGCGTGTGACGTGCGACTGGAGAAGGGGACCGTGACCATATAAATCTCATGCACCCGCAGTGAAAGTGAAACCACACGAAGGCGGCGGGTTAATCACCGCGTCAGACGGAAGGACGACGGGTGTCATTCGCGGTTCCGAACGACGACATCGGCCCGCGAAACGAGCCGGCGAACGCGGTCGCCGAACGGGCCGTCACCCGGCCAAGTTGCATCGACCGCGAGTCGTGCCGGGTCGCCGACGTACACCCACGACCGCTCGGTCGTCGCGTCGGCGGCAGTCACCCGATCCGACGCGATACTCGAGCCGTCCCGCCGATCACCGTCGGCGTCAACGGACGGGACTGCGACCCGGACGTAGAGCCCGCTCTCGACGCCCTCGTAGCGGTCGAGGGACGCGAGGGCCGCGTCGCCGACCGCGAGCAACCGACCGTCGACGCTGCCGCCGGGAACGAGCGTCGGATACCGGCCGTCGACCCGCTGAAGCCCCTCGAGCGTCGCGTGGCCGACGAACAGCCGGGCTGCCGCCGCGGGCGTCGTCTCGAGAACGGATGCCACCCGTTCGGGGTCGGTCAGCGTCCCGTAGACGAAGACCGTCACGGGCCGCGATTCGGCCTCGAAGGACTTGCACGTACCGCCTGGGACCGGGACGATCGTCTCGCGGGACGTTCACCCTAAATTACACAAAGCACTTATACAACTGATCGGACCGTTCGGGCATGAACCGCGAGTCCCTCCTCGCCGTCGCGACGCTCGTGGTCGTCCTCGGGGCGCTCACGACGCTCGCTCTCGCCGGCGCGGTGTCCGATCCAGCCGCGTCCGAGACGGCCAGCGACGTCGAACCCGCCGGCCACGTCTCGCTGACGGAGTTGACGATCAGCGCCGACAGCGTCACCGGCGGCACGGCGACGCTGGCGGTCGATACGTATCTCGACCACCGCGGCGGTCCAGTCGAAAACGTCACCGTCGTCCACCGAGCGATCGATACGGAGAGCGGCCTCGTCGAGGCGACGACCGAACGCGAGGTCGGCCGGCTCGAGGAGGAGTCCGAACACGTCGTCTCGAGTTCGGTCGCCGTCCCCCGGGAGAGCGGCTACGAGATCGAGACACTGGTCTACCGGGGTGGCAACCGGACCGAGTCGACGAGCCACACCGTCGAGGGCGTCGGCTCGCTGACTCCGGCCTACGCCGACACCGACGTCGAGTTCCACCGGTTCGGCGGCGGGTCGGGCGGAAGCCTCGCGGACGTACCCGCGATCGGCTATTCGATCGAGTCGACCACCGACGAGCGGGCGACGCTCGCCGTCGATAGCTACCTCACCAACACCGGCGACGACCCCGAATCCGATCTCGAACTCAAGGTCGTCGCCCGGCAGTCGGGGTCGAACGTCGTCGCCGACGCGGCGACCGTCGACCTGTCGACGATCGAGCCCGGGAAGACCGCGTCGCCGACCGCCGAACTCACCGTCCCGGCCGAATACGACTACTACCTCGACGCGGTGCTGTGGCGGGACGGCACGATCGTCGGCACGGACCGCTCGGTCGCCAACCTCGGCCCGGGATCGCTGTCGGTCAACGAGACGACCGCGTCGGGCGGCCTCGAGGTGAGCGACTTCGCCGGCGGCTCGACTGCCGCGGACGACGGCAGTGACGGGTACGACGCGTCCGAGGACGCCGCCGACGGCGAGGACGGAAGCGGCGACGGCACGCCCGGCTTCGGGATCGCCGTCACCGCGGCCGCCGTCCTCGCGACGATCGCCCTCGCACGGAGGTTCCAATGACCGAAACACCGACCGACACCGAGACGACGCTCGAGGCACCGCCGGACGACCAGTACCGCGATGAGACGGACGATGCGCCGCCGACCGCCGATTCGGACGACGGGCTCGATCCGCGTTCGGCGGCGATCCGGCGATACCTCGTCTGGGGCGGCCTCGCCGTCTGTTCGGTGGTCGCGGTCGTCGCGCTGATCCGGTTCTACGGCAGCGTGACCGACGCCATCGACCTCTGGGTCGACCCCAAGTACCGGCCGCTCGTCCACGCCGCGTTCAACCTCACCGTCCTGCTGACCTCGCTGATCGGGGTCTCCGTGCTGGTCCGAGAACTGAGCGATCGGTACTGAATCCGCCGAAAACGTTCGCGCGCGATCGAACCCGAACCGAAACGACTCGCGGCCGTTACCGTTCCTCGAGCGGGACGAACGCCTGATCCTGCGGGCCGGTATAGCGGGCGCGCGGTCGGATGAGGCGGTTTTCCGCCTGGTACTCGAGGACGTGGGCGATCCAACCGCCGACGCGGCTCATCGCGAAGATGGGGGTGTACATGTCGATCGGGATGCCGAGCTGGTAGTAGACCGAGCCGGAGTAGAAGTCGACGTTCGGGGCGATCCCCTTCTCGACGAGGCCCTTCTCCTCGGTGAGGAACTGCTCGATCGTCGTGGTGTAGTCGTACCACTTGTCCTCACCGGTCTCGGCGAGTTCCTTGCTGCGTTCCTGCAGGATCTTCGCGCGGGGGTCCTTGACGTTGTAGACGCGGTGGCCGAAGCCGGGAATGCGCCGACCTTCGGCGGTCGCCTGCTCGACCCACTCGCGGTGGTCGAGGTCGCTCTCGTCGATCTCGATGAGGACCTCCATGACGTCCTGGTTCGCGCCGCCGTGAAGCGGCCCCGAGAGGGCGCTGATGCCGCCAGTGACGGCGCTGTAGATGTCGGCCATCGTCGAGCCGATGACCATCGAGGTAAACGTCGAGGCGTTGAGCCCGTGATCGGCGTGGAGGATCAGCGCCTGATCGAAGGTTTCGGCGGCGATGTCGTCCGGCTCCTCGCCGGTCAGCATGTAGAGGAAGTTCGCGGCGAGCCCCAGGTCCGGATCGGGGTCGACCGGTTCCTCGCCCTGGCGGTAGCGTTCGAACGCCGCCAGCGCGGTCGGGATCTTGGCCGTGATGCGACGACCCTTCCGGAGCGTCGCGTCGAGATCCTCGGGATCGGCGTCGTCCTCGGGTTCGTAGGCCGAAAACATCGAGACGGCGGTCCGCAGCGCGGCCATCGGCCGCTCGCCGGCCGCGGCCAGCCGCTCCATCGTGTCGAGGACGTCGTCGTCGACCTCGCGTTCCTCGAGCAGGGCCTCGATAAACGGCTCGAGTTCGTCCTCGGTCGGGAGATGACCGTTCCAGAGCAGATAGAGGACCTCCTCGTAGCTCGCGCCGCGAGCTAGATCCTCGATGGTGTAGCCGCGATAGATCAACCGGCCCGCATCACCGTCGATCGAGCTGAGCTCCGATTCGGCAACCAACACGCCCTCGAGCCCTTTCTTGAGGTCGTCAGACATACTCAGGGATTTCGGACGCCAATGGAAAAGTATTATCGTTTAGTCGGTGCCGGCACTCGACACGTCGGATGTCCGCATTTTGCCGGTATCACGAACACGTCCGGGTGGCGTTTTCGACATCGAACGAACAGACAGTCAGTCGAATGCCCCACCGATTACTATAATTGTCTTTCGTGGGGTTCGCTCGAGCGCCCGGATCGAGTCACCGCCGGCCCCGTCGGGGTCGGCGATACACGCAATCGATTCGGCAGGGGACACCGTCGCCGCCACGTTTTTCGAACCCCTCTGCAAAGGGTACCGCGGATGGAGCGATCGGACTGGCGGACCGTCCTGTTGGTCACGACGTGGCAGATCTCGGCGAGCATCTGTTACTATACGATCTTCGCGGCGACGCCGTTCTTCCGGACCGCCTTCGGCCTCTCCCGGTTTTCGGTCGGGGTCGTCGTCACGGCACTCACCCTCGGCTACGCCGTCTTCCTGTTGCCCCTCGGTGCCCTGACCGACCGGTTCGGTGAGCGGACGACGCTGACGCTTGGCCTGCTCGGACTCGCGACGGGGACGCTGCTGGTCGCGGGTGCGCCCACCTACGCACTGTTGCTCGCGGCGGTGTTCGTTCTCGGGTCGCTGTATGGCACCGCGATTCCGGGGACGAACAAGGCCGTCTTCGACAACATCGATTCCGGTCGACGGAACCTCGCGATGGGGATCAAACAGGTCGGCGTCACCGGTGGCAGCGGCATCAGCGCCCTGCTGGTCACCGGACTCGCGGGCGCGCTGTTCTGGCAGGCTGGCTTTCTCGTCGCCGCCGCCGTTGGACTGCTCGTCGCCGTCGCCTTCTATCGGCTTTACGCGAGCGACAGCGAGGGGGACGAGCCCGGCTATCCGGACTTCCGCAAACTGCTCTCGAATCGGGCGTACCGCTCGTTGATCGTTGCTGGGCTCTTTCTCGGAGCGGCCCTGTTCACGACGACGGGCTACACCGTTCTCTACGTCGAGGAGTCCGTCGGCGCGTCCGTCGCGTTCGGCGGGGTCGTCCTCGCACTCGTCCAGTTGTTCGGCAGTGTGGGTCGCGTGCTGACCGGGTGGCTGAGCGACGCCCTCCCCGGGGAGCCACGGGTCAGGATCGGCTCGCTGCTGATCGCCCAATCGATCGGCAGTGCCGTCATGTTCGTCGTCGTCGCGTCGACGACGAGCGAACGCGGCGCCGCAGTCGCCTTCTCGGTTCTCGGTTTTTTCGTCCTCGGCTACACCGGCGTCTACTACTCCGTCATGGCGACGCTCGTCCGCGCCGACGAGATGGGCGGTGCGACCGCCGGCGGCCAACTCGCGTTGACGAGCGGCGCACTCGTCGCCCCGCCCGCGTTCGGCTATCTGGCCGACACGGTGGGCTACCGCACGTCGTGGCTGTTTTTGGCCGCCGTCGTCACGATCGCGGCCGGATTCCTCGTCCAGGTCGTTCGGACGGAGCCGACCGTGACGAACCCCGCTGCGGCCGGCGAGTCGGACTAGGAATCGAGTTCTTCGACCAGTTCGACCACGTAACCGTCCGGGTCCTCGAGGAAGGCAACGCGGACGCCGATGTCGTCCATCGTCATCGGTTCCTCGTGGACCGGCGGATCGACCCGTTCGACGAGTCGATCGAAGACCTCGTCGACGCTGTCGACGCCGACCGCGACGTGGGCCATCGTCCCGGAATCGATCTCCGGGCCGCCCTCGGGATCGTACTTGAACTGGAACTCCGCGTTCTCGCCGCCGATGTAGACGTTCTCGACCTCATCGTCGGTCACGAACGACCAGTTCTCCTCGAGTCCGAGGGCGTCGACGTAGAACGCCCGGGTGCGGTCGAGATCCGAGACCCACAGCGCCGTGTGAATGACGTCCATATGGTCCGGAAAAACGTCGTCGGGCAAATGGTTACCGGAGAATCGAGAAGAAAGCCCCGTCCTTTAGGGCGGGGATGAATCCGACAACTCCTACACATTCCACCGTTCGAGAGCACGGCATGATATTCCACGCTGCATAATACACGCCTTCAAGTAGGTTCGTCTAAATAGGTTACGTATGGCGAAACAGGTCGTCACCCGCACCTACACTGCTTCCATACGGAACCAGCAACAGGTGTCTGACGACCTTGATTCGCTCGGGTTCGCCGCCAGTAAACTCTGGAACGTCGGACGGTGGGTCTGCGACCGCGTGTGGGGCGAAATCGGCCATATTCCCGGTCACAATGAACTCACCATGTACCTGAACACACACGAACGCTACGATGACCTGCATTCTCAGTCAAGTCAGCGAGTCCTTCAAGAACTCGCTGAGGCGTTCAACGGCTGGTACGGCAAACGACGCAACGGAGATGCACGAGCGAACCCCCCCCCCCCCCGAAGTACCGCAAACACGGCAACGACCACCCGCGAAGCACGGTCACGTTCAAAGCCGCTGGCTTCAAACTCGACACAGAGTATGGGAGAGTCCGACTCAGCAAAGGCTCGAACTTCAAGGAGTATTGGTCGGACTTCATTCTCTGCGAGTATCATACCCGGCCTGACGTTGATCTCTCCACCGTGGAGAACGTCCAACAAGTGAGAGCCGTGTGGACAGGTGATGAATGGGAACTGCACTTCGTGTGCAAGGTCGAAATCGAGGTTCCTGACGCACCCGGTGAGAAAACCGTGGGTGTTGACCTCGGTATCAACAACTTCGCCGCGCTTGCCTACGAAGACGGCCACAGCGAACTGTACCCGCTGAACTGCCTGAAGCAGGACGACTACTACTTCAGCAAACGCATCGCTCGCTGTGACGACTCCGACTCAGAGCAAGCCACGCGGTTGAACCAGAAGAAGTCGGCCCGCCGCACCCACTACTTCCACACTCTCTCCAAGCACATCGTCCAGCGGTGTGTTGATGAGGGCGTTGGAACGATTGTGGTGGGCGACCTCTCCGGTATCCGCGAGGACGAAGAAGACGAGGAGTCGAAGAACTGGGGTAAGCACGGCAACCTTGACTTGCATTCGTGGGCGTTCGACCGCTTCACCGACCTTCTCACGTACAAGGCAGAGATGGAGGGTATCACGGTTGAAAAGGTATCAGAGCGTGACACTTCGAAGTCGTGTTCGTGTTGTGGTCGGAAGCGGAAGAAGAACCGTGTTGAACGCGGGTTGTACGTCTGCGATAGTTGTGACACGGTAGCGAACGCGGACGTGAACGGCGCTGAGAACATTCGGCAGAAAGTATCTCCGAGTTCACCGAGTTTTTCGGTGAATAGGAGTAACGGCTGGTTGGCACAGCCATCGACGTACCTGTTTGACAAGGAAACTGGTGCGTTCGCACCTCAAGAACGGGTCACGTCGTAAACCACAATATCCCAAACGCGGTCGGGAATCCTCGCCCTTCAGGGCGGGGAGGATGTCAATGGCAGGCACCGGGGCTGCCGGTTCTTCGGGGATGCGACGCGGACTCTCCAATCGGCCGGCCGGGCGTCGCCGTCACGCGATGGGAACCGCCAGTACAGCTTTGACGGCGTGGCTCTCACGATCGGGTATGTACCACGTCCTCGTCCCGGTCGATACCGACGAGCAGCGCGCGACCGCACAGCTCGAGACGCTACGCTCGCTCCCGGCCGATCCCGACGACCTGTCGGTGACGGTCCTGCACGTCCTCGAGGAGATCGACACGATCGCCGACGAAGGTGGAACGACGTTCATCGACGATCTCAACGAGTCGCTGCCCGAGATCCGTGACGTTCCCGACACCGTCCCGCTGATCGAGGAACGGCTCGCGGACGACGGCATCGACGTCGAGCGGATGGAAATGGTCGGCGACCCGGCCGACGGTATCGGACAGGTCGCGGCGGAGATCGACGCCGATGCGATCCTGCTGGGCGTTCGGAAACGGTCGCCGGTCGGCAAAGCGATCTTCGGCAGCGTCAGTCAGCGGGTCATCATCGACGCCGACCGACCGGTCATCATCGCCGAATAAGGAAAACGGGGTTCGGTCCGAAAACGATGCCAGCAGCTACGTTTCTTCCTCGAGGATCGCGTCCATCAGCTTCGTCTGGGCCGCCGCCAGATGCTCGGTGAAGGTCGATCGGGCGACGCCCAACTCCTCGGCGACATCGGTCGCGTTCGCACCCTTCGGGTAGTCGAAATAGCCCATCTCGTGGGCCGTCTCGACGATTTCCTGTTGTCTGTCCGTGAGTATCTCGCGGTCGACGACGACCGGATCCGCCGAGACCTCCTCGTGGTCCTGTGTCAGTTCCTCGACGAGGACGCCGTCGAACAGCTCCCGCAGGCGATCGACGATGTCGGCGATCTCGGCCAGTTCGAGGGTCCGAAAGGACAACAGCAGGGAGCCATCCTGGGCCCGGACCGAGGAGACCGGGGTCCCGGTTCCCTCGACGACCTCGCAGACGCAGTCAGCGGCGGCGTCGCGCTCGAACCGGTAGATGGCCTCCCGTTCGTTCGACTGGACCGGCGTCAGCTCGACGCCGGCGTCCCCGCTCTCGTCGATCGAGGCGTCGGCGGCGACGCCGAACTCCTCGACGACGGTCCCGTCGGCGGTGGCCCGTGAAGAGCGAGCGATCGAGTCGATCTGCTCGTTGGCCGCCGCCGAGACAGTAGCGACCGGACAGTCCGCCGGTTCGTTGACGACGACCGTTGCACGAAAGCCCGTCATACTACCCCATACGGGACGGCGGGGGATAACCCGGCCGAGAATTCCCGCCGGATGAAAACACTTCGAGCGGCCCCAACGCGTCGCTCGAGCCCGCGGCCGGCCGTCAGCCGGTCAACACCACTCTTCGTACTGGTGGACACGAGCCGGGTTCAGCGGTTCGGGCTCGCGGTCGGTTCCGTCGTAGCTCTCGCGGTGGTGTTCGTAGGTAATGCCGATCCCGGCCTCGGGGTCGTACTCCCGCGGGAGGATCGACTCGGCGCGACGGCGGTTCCAGTCGGCCAGTTTCTCGAGCGTCCCCGGCCGATCGATCGCGGCCGTCTCGAGGGCGGGGGCCGCCGTCTCCCAGGCCGACTCGCCGGTTTCGGTCCGGACGACGACGGTCGTCTCGCCGTCCGGGCTGCCGACGTTGCCGACGCTGATGTCGGCCGCGCCGCCGACGAAGTCCGCACACTCGTCACAGCCGCGCAGCCCGGCCGCGTCGAACGCGTCGACGTCGGTCTCGAGCAGCGTCTCGCCGGCCGTGTCGGTCGCACGGAGTTGCCCGTCGCTGATGTCGAGGGTATCGACGGCGGCGGGGTCGACGTCGAAGGTCTCGAGTCGCGACACCAACCGGCTGTGTTCGAAGCTGCGGGTACACATCAGCCCGACGGTCAGCGAGATCGGGTCGGCGGGCTCGTGGTCGTAGCGATCGAGCGCGGTCGCCCCCTGGATCATACAGGGGGTGCCGACGAACGCGAGGTCGGGATCATCGGTCTCGCGGGTCGTTTTACTCCCCGCTCGACTGTTCGAGGCGCTTTGCGCCTCGCTCCCCAGATCGGCGTCGGCGAGCAGTTCGTCGAGTTGTCCCAGTCCCATCGTCTGGTTGTAGATACTACCGCCCGCCGCGAGCAGTTCCTCGCGGGAGGTCGCCAACACGGCCTCGCCGCGCAGCGGTTCGTCTTCCTGTTCGCGGGCGACGACCGCGCCGTCGATCTCGCCCGCTTCGATGAGTTCGGCGAGCAGCGCCGTCACGACGCCGCCGTCCTGACCCGCGTTGGCGGCCTCGTCGGTCGCCCGCGCGGCGTAGGTACCCGGCTCCGCGAGGCCGCGTTCTTCCTGGGTCAGCTCGAGGTGGCGCTCGTAGCGCAGGCCGCTGCGGGGACAGAAGTCCCAGCAGCGCGAGCAGCCGGTACACATCTTGACCAGCGTCGGTCTGCCCTCGTCCTCGTCGATGCCGATGGAGTCGGAGGGACAGGCGGCGACACAGGAGGCACACTGGATGCAGCGGTCGGCCTCGATGACGGCCTCGTCTAAGTCGCGGAACCAGATCTTGCCGGGGGCCTCGGCGACGTCGCGGTCCTGTTCGCGCGGGTCCTCGCCGATGCCCTTGACCCCCGCCTGCGGAACGCCGGGACGGGGCCTGTCGGTCCCGGCAGGATCGGTACCCGACATCTAGCTCACCTCCGTCCCGATGGCGGGCGAGTCACGCGCCGGCCGTTCGGTGACGATTTCGCGCAGTTCCGCGTTCGAGGTCCGGTCGGCCCACTCGGTGAAGGACTCCTCGGGCTCGCTGTCGGCGTCGTAGGCACACATTGTGGCCTTGACGACGCCGGGCACGTCGTCGATCGGGATCTTCCCGACGAGCCAGTCGATGAACTCGTCGTTGCCGAGGTCGCCGCCCAGTCCGAGGTCGGCCGCCCGCCCGGACTCGTAATCGTCGCGGTAGACCTCGCCGCGCAGCCCGAAATCGCCCAACTGGGGCTGGGCACAGGAGGCCGAACAGCCCGACATGTGGATCCGGATCGCCTCGTGATCGTCGGCGATTCCAACCTGCTCGGCCCAGTCGTCCAGTTCGCGGGCCCACCTGATCGCCCTGTTTTTCGTCTCGATGATCCCGTAGTTACAGAACTCCCGGCCCGTACAGGTGACGATTCCGCGCGTGAACGGCCCCGGATCGGGGCTGTAGCGCTCGAGCAGCGGCTCCTCGAGCAATGCCTCGAGGTCATCGTCGACCAGGTGCGGAACGAGGACGTTCTGGTTGGGCGTCAGGCGGACCTCGCCGTCGCCCAGTTCGCCCGCCAGTTCTGCCAACTCCGCGAACTCGTCGCCGCCCATCCGGCCCGTCGGGACGTTCAGCCCGACGTAGGAGCGGCCGTCCGCCCCCTCGTGGACGCCGACGTGGTCCCCGCGGTAGTCCATCGTGAGGGTCTCGTCGGGCTCGACGAACTCGAAGTCGGCGTAGGACTCGAGTTCCTCGCGGAACCGCTCGGGGCCGAACTCGGCGACGAGAAAGCGCAGCCGGTTGACCGCGGTGTCGAGGTAGCTGCCGTGGTCCATGAAGAGGTCGGCCATCGCGGCCACGAGGTCGTCGACCTGGTCGGGTTCGACGAAGAGGTCGATGTCGCTGGCGACGCGGGGGCCGTCCGAGAGGCCGCCGCCGACCCGCGCGACGAACCCGTCTTTTCCGTCCTTCCGGGCGGGCGTCAGCCCGAGATCCTGAATGCCCGAGCGGGCGCAGTCCTCGTGACAGCCCGTGACGCTGACCTTGAACTTCCGGGGCAGATTGGCGTAGTGGTGGTCGCCGAGGAACCGCTGGCTCACCCGCTCGACGACGGGTTCGATGTCGACGGTCTCGTCGGGGTCGAGCCCGGCCGCGGGACAGCCGACGACGTTCCGGACCGAGTTGCCACAGGCCTGCATCGTCGAGAGCCCGACCGCGTCGTAGCGGTCCCAGATCTCGGCGACGTCCTCGATCTCGATCCAGTGCATCTGGACGTCCTGCCGGGTCGTGGCGTCGAGATAGCCGTCGCCGAAGACGGGGTTCTGGTCGGGGCCGCCGTACTCCGCGGGGGCCCGGGCGAACTCGTCGGCGACCTCGCCGATCGTGCGGGCCTGCTCGGCCGTGAGCCGGCCGCCCGGAGCGCGGGTCCGCAGCATGAAGTAGCCCCGCTGTTTCTGGTGGTAGAGCCCGATCAGCTTCAGCCGACCGAGGACGTCCTCGCCCAGCTCGTCGACCATCGCCCCGAAGCCGCCGTTGTCGGCGTAGTGACGGACCTGTTCCTGTAGCTCGACGGGGTCCCACTCGGGCGCCTCGGCTCGCACCCAGTCGGTGAGACTCCCCTCGTAGAAGGCCACGTCCTCGTAGCCCAGGTGTCGGAGGACGACGAACGTGTGACTGAGCCGCCGGGCCGTGTTACAGTACAGCAGGATCCGCTCGTCCGGTTCGATCCCCCGCTCCGCGAGCAGGGCCTCGAGGTCGTTCTCGGACTTGAGCCGGCCGTCCTCGAGCAGGTCCTCCCAGTCGAGGTGGACGGCCCCCGGGATGCGGGACTGCTCGTACTCGGCGGCGGTCCGGGTGTCGACGAGGACGGCGTCGCCCTCGACGGCCGCCTCGACCGCGTCCCGGTCGACCAGCGGCGCGTCCTCGCACAGCGCGGCCTCGTAGTCGGTCGGCTCGCGGTCGGGGACGTCCGTGGTCAGCGAGCGGTCGTCGCCGTCGCGCCAGGCCTCGAGGCCGCCGTCTAACAGGTAAAGACTCCCCTCGTGACCGTAGACCAGTGCGGTCACCAGAAAGCGGGCCGCGAGCGCGGGGTCGCCACCGTACGCGACGAGCGTGTCATCGGGGTCGATGCCGGCCTCGGCGAGCAGACTCGCGAAGTCGTCGGCCGCCGGCAACTTCCCGGCCGCGACGCTACTGGGGTCGCGGAACCGATCGCCCGGGACACTGACTGCGCCGGGGAGATGCCCCAACTCCTCGTAGTCGCGCCGCTCCCGGACGTCGACGGCGACGACCGAGTCCGACTCCCGGTGGGCCTCGAGCCACGACGGCGAGACGACCGCGGGGCCGAAGCTCACGCACGATCACCCGCGCGGTCGCGATCGGTGCGGCCGCGGCGACCGGACCGGGCCGATCGACCGCTCGCCGACCGTTCCTGTCGAACGTTCGATACTGTCGTACTCATGGTGTACCCGTCGGTTGTAGCCGACTCCCCTTTCAGCTACGCGTCCGGGTAAACAGTACCGTCGCTCCGGAACCACGGCAGCGGGCCGTCGCCACTCCTGACAGAACTGTTACCCTTCGTATGTCCTGATTTTATTCGCCCCGTCGGATGGATCTCGCGACTCGGGAGCCCTCCCGCTCGAGTGGCCATCGGGCGGCTCCGTCGTCGGAATCGGCAGAAATGTCCGCCTCTGTCGGACGGATCGCCGGGCTGGACCGACCAATCGCCGGTCGCGACATCGACGCGTCCGTTCGGTCGATCGGCGGTTCGCCACGGGTAACACAGCGAGAGTCCGAACTCGAGCCGAACCGAAAGACGGTGCCGAAAAGCAGCGAGACGATACCGACCACGAAGGGGTGTTCGACACTGGGTCACGGGCTCGGCGGCCCCGTCGCTCAGAGCTTCTGGCCGAGCTTCTCGCGGCTGATCCGGACGCCCGTCGGGGTGATGATCATCTGATCGTCGCCCTTTCGGACGATGTCGCCGTCGACCTCCTGGGCCACCTGCCGCAGTTCGTCGATGACGTGTTCGACCGTGCTGTCCTCGGTCCGGAGCCGCGTGATGTCCGCGATGACGATGTCGCCGTCGTAGACGGCGTCTTTGATGTCGATCGCGTCGGCCTGACTGCCGACCTCCGCGATGTGTACCTGCATCGTCGCCTCGGCCGACCCCGCGTCGACGTCCTCGAGGTTCAGTTCGGCGTAGTCCTCGACGGTGCGGGACTGGTTCCCGCCGAGAATTTTGCTCATCAATCCCATAGGTGTGTGCGTCCGTCGCTGTCTGTATAGTTCTTACGTCAGACACGGTCGTCACAGCCGGACCGTCGTCGGTCGATTACGGTCGTTCAGTCGGGACAGTCGGACGGTTCGATCGGTTCGTCCCGGCGGCCAGTGGGGTGGACGGTCGGACCGGCAAGCGGTCCGATTGGGCCGTCCGTGGGTTTTTAATTCCTTCACCGTAGCGATTCAAACGATGACGTTTAGCATCTGCGTCCACGAACCGTACGAAACCGAATCCGGGGAGCGCCACCACCGGTTCGGCGTTGCGGTCACGACGCGACTCCCGGGTGTCGGGACGCTCTGTCCCTTCGTCAGCGAACACGGTGCCGTCGCGACCCAGAGTCTGGTCAACGTCGAACTCGGCGAGCGCGGGATCGCCTACATCGACGACGGGTTGGCGGTCGACGACGTCCTCGAGGCCCTGCTCAACGCCGACGAGGGCGCACCCCAGCGCCAGCTCCACGGGGTCGATCGGGAGGCGACGTTTACCTTCTCCGGCGAGGAGTGTGGCGACTGGTACGGCCACCGCGAGGGCGAGACCTACACCGTCGCCGGCAACCTGTTGACCGGTCCCGCGGTCCTCGAGGCGGCCGCGGAGGCTTACGAGGCGACCGCCGTTCGCGACGAACCGGACCCCTCGACCGGTCCGGACGCCGTCACCACGGACGTCGACACCGACCCGCTCGCGAAGCGATTGATCGACGCGCTCGCCGCTGGCGACCTCGAGGGCGGAGACAAACGCGAGGAGTTGTCGGTCCAGAGCGCGGCAGTCGTCGTCGAGACGACCGAGTCACACCCGGTGGAGCCGCCGTACAACGACCTGCGGGTCGACGCGACCGAGACGCCGATCGCGGACCTGCGGGAGACCTACGACCTCGCGGTCCGGGGCTACCGGGACACCCTCGCCCGGCACGAGGGCGCCTACGAGGCCGACGACCTCACGGAAAGCGGCGAGTGAGCGCCGGCCGAGCGGCGAACGGTGGGTACTCAGTCGCCCGCAGTGAGACCGGACTCGGCCGACCGATCGACCCGGAGCGGCTCGTCGTCCCACTCGATCTCGAGTCGATGCCGCGAGAGGTACGGTGCCAGCGTGTGCGCGGCGAGCAGCCCGCGGTACCGACCGTCGGCCACGACGGGAAGCTGTCTGACCCCGGCGGTTCGCATCCGTTCGGCGGCCGCGGACAGCGTCGCAGTCGGGCCGATCGTCGTCACCTGGTTCGACATGAACTCCCGAACGGCCGGCCGGTCGTCCGTCTCGGCGACCAGTGCGACGATATCCGACCCGGTGACGATACCAATGAGCGAGCCGTCCTCGAGAACCGGGAGCGCGGACACGCCCGGACGGCGGAGTCGCCGCGCCGCTTCGGATACCGGGGTCGTCGGTGCGATCGTCGGGGGTGATCGGAGGGCGACCGTTTCGACCGTCGTCCGGATCATGGGACATGAGACCGCACGACAGTATATAGGTCCTGTGGACATACGTCTTCTAGATCCTAGTATTGCTAGCACTATCTCTCACTAACCGAGGAATTTGAACGGATTCGTAGCAGAGTTTTGGGTCGACGGGGAAACGCGCGCTCTCGCCGCCGCATGACCCGACCGACTCACCCGGTGAACTCGTAGAGGTCGTCGCCGACGTGGTGCAGCGAGTCGACGACCTTCCCCTCGTTGCCGGCCATCTCCGATCCGTCGACGCGGGCGCGGCCGACGGCCAGGACCTTACCGTGGGACTCCTCGGCGATGACGACCAGATCGTCCGGCGAGATGTCGTCGGTGGCCTCGGTGATTCCGGGCCGCATCACGTCGGCCCCGTCGCTGACGAACGAGACCGCGCCGGCGTCGACCGTGACGAGTCGCTTGTCGGGATCATAGGCGTTAGCGCCCCGGACCGTCAGGAACGGTTCCTCGTCGAAGTACGCGACCTGTGGCTCGCCGTCGATGAGGACGACCTCCCAGTCGGTGTCCTCGAACTCGACGCGCTCGTAGGCGTCGCCCTCGGGGGAGACGCCCAGCTGTGCCTCGAGCGTGTCCTCGAGGGCCGAGACCGCGTCGCTGCGGAGGTGATGTCGGGATTTGACCTGCATGTCCGGCCCAACGAGCGGTCCGGAAATAAAAGACCCGTTCCGGACCCTCGAGCCGCCGGGCGACGCCGCGGGGCGTACCAATTGCTAAGTGGGTCCACCCCGTCGGACCGCGTATGTGGCCCGCTCGGTCGGGAACCGAGACCGTCACCTGTCTCGCCTGTGGCACCGAGTGTCCGCGCGACGAGGCCCGCGAGTACGACAAACACGGGGATCGCTGGGACCGCGCGGACAAGACCTTCGAACACCTCTGTAAGTCCTGTCACCGCGAGCTGTGTCATCACCCGCGGGACGACCTCGAGGACCTGCTGGTCGAGATCGAGGCCGGGCGGCGGGACCGGGCGGGCTTTCTCGCGAGCTACCTGACGGCGGTCGAGGAGCGATACGGGCCGCTCGAGGAGGAGTCGTAAGCGACGGTCGCCGCCGGTCGGCGCTACCCCGTGTCGATGGCGTCCGTCACGAGCGTCGCTTCCGCTTTCCGCAGTAGTTCGCCGGCCGTACTGCCGGCACAGTCCAGTTCGTCGGCGACGTCCGCGACCGAGCCCGACCGCGGAACGTCGTAGTAGCCGACGGCGACGGCGGCCTCGAGGGCGGCCCGCTGGCGGTCGGTCAGCCCGGCCGCCGCCCGACGGTCGAACTCGCGGACGCGTTCGATCGTCCCCTCGCCCAGTTCGGTCAGCTCGTCGTAGAAATCGGTCAGCGCGTCGGCTCGTCCGACGGCCTCGAACGCCACCGCACCGGTGTCGCGAAACGTGACCGGCGGCAGGAACACGATCCGCGCGTCCTCGACGAGCGTAAGGATCGCCGCCTCGAACTCGTAGGTCGTCTGGTGGACGAAGGCGTACGTCCCGTCGTCGCGCTCGACGAACTCGGTCGCGGTGACGCTCTCGACGGCGGCCAGCAGGTCGGCGGTCGCGGCGGGCCTGCCGTCACACCACAACAGCGTCGTCACGGTCCCCATCGGCCCCCACATCAGGAGTTCTACCCGCGACACGCCATCCGTCGCCACGAGCCGTCGATGGAGGGGGTGTGCGACCCCATCCGGAAACGTCACGCTGAACGAAACCCGTCTCATCGTCGGCCGATGTCACCGAGAGCTATTAAAAGACCGCATGGGTCCGGGAGAAGTCACTCCCGGATCGGGCGACAACGCTCGGTCGATGACACAGTCGCGATCGGATGCCTCGGCCGAAGACGACGGCCGCGGGGCAGATCCACCGACGATCGTTACAGAGGCCGACGGGAGGCGGGTCGCGTACGCCGACTACGGCGACCCGAACGGGACGCCGGTCGTCGCCCTCCATGGTACACCCGGCTCGCGCCGCTTCGGTGCCCTGTTCGACGACCAGGCGCGGGAAAACGGTGTTCGGCTCCTCGTCCCGGACCGGCCGGGGTACGGACGCTCGTCGCCCGTTCCCGACCGCGACGTCGCCGACACCGGCGCGACCGTCGCTGCGGTCCTCGAGGCTGAAGGCATCTCTCGGGCAGGAATCGTCGCGTTCTCCGGGGGCGGACCACACGCGCTCGCGGTCGCAGCGACGCGGGGAGATCGCGTGACGGAGATCGATATCGTCTCGGGCGCGCCGCCGCCGTCGCTCGCGGCCGATCTCCCCGCCGTTCAGCGCCTGCTCGGCTCGCTCGCACGGCGGACCCCTCGCATACTGCGCGGGTTACTCGGGGTCCAGACGCGACTCGTCGCGCGGACGCCGCCGGCGGTCGTCCTCTCGCAGTACACGACGGCGGCCGAGCGCGCCGAGATCCCGCCGACGATGGCGGAGCGCGTTCGGCGCGACTTCCTCGAGGGGGTCGGGACACAGCGGGACGGGTTCGTCACCGAGACGCGACTGGTAACGACGGAGTGGGAGTTCTCGCCGTCGGATATCGATCACACGGTCCGGCTCTGGCACGGCGACGCCGACGCGAACGCGCCCCTTCGAGGGGCCCGCCGCCTTCGGGAGCGGTTACCCGACGGAGAGTTGACCGTCCTCGAGGACGCCGGCCATCTGACCGCCCTGTCCCGCAGTCGGTCGCGGATCGTCCGGTCCCAGCGGTAAGCGGGCGCGCTTGGCCCGACACGCCCCGCCGCCCGGTCGGCGGTTCCGAGCGGGGCCGATCCCGACACGACTTTCACTCTTACGTGCGTAGCCCTCGGCATGAGTGACGACGCACAGGCCGAAGCCGGGACCGTGGAAGGGCAAGGTCCCGTCGAGGTCTCCGAGGATCTCGCGCGCCATCTCGAGAACAAGCGCGAGGACTTATTCGAGGAGTTCGAGTTGCGCGACGAGTTCCCCCCGGAAGTGTTGGAGGAGGCCGAGGCCCGGACGGAGGGCGTGACGGCCGAGATCGAGGACGAGATCGACGAGCGGAAGGATCTGCGCGATCTGACGACGTGGACGACGGACCCGATCGACGCCCAGGACTTCGACGACGCGCTCTCGATCGAGGAACGCGACGACGAGTACGTCCTCTGGGTCCACATCGCCGACGTGACCCACTACGTCAACCCGGAGACGGCCATGTGGGACGAGGCCGTCGAGCGGGGCAACACGGTCTATCTCCCCGGCTACACGGTCCACATGCTGCCGCCGGTGCTGGCCGAGACGGTCTGCTCGCTGGTTCCCAACGAGGACCGACTGGCCCACACCGTCGAGATGCACCTCGACAAGGAGAACCTGACCTACGAGAACATCGAGATCTACAAGTCGGTCATCGAGTCCGACGAGCGGCTCACCTACGCCGAGGCCGAAAGCCGGCTCGAAGAGCCCGACGCCGACCTCCACGAGGAGAACGCGCTGGTCTACGATCTCGCAGAGCAGATGCACGAACAGCGTAAGGAAGACGGCTCGCTCGTCCTGAACCCGGCCCGCGACCGCGCCCACACCATCATCGAGGAGTGCATGCTGAAGGCCAACAAGGCCGTCACGCACGAACTCATGTGGAACCGCGGCGTCTCGGCCATGTACCGGGTCCACCCTCAGCCCAGCCCCGACGAGTGGTCCGAAGCGCTGCGGGAGATTCAGGACCTCGACGGCGTCTCGATCCCCGGCAGCACGTGGGACGACCCGCGCAAGGCCGTCAACGCGACGCTCGAGGACGCGCCCGAGCGCCAACTGGACAAGATCCAGTGGGCGGTGATGAAGGTCATGCCTCGAGCGCGGTACATGAACGACCCCTTCGGCGGCCACCACGCGCTGAACTTCGAGATCTACGGCCACTTCACGAGCCCGATCCGGCGGCTCAGCGACCTGATCAACCACTGGATCGTCTACCAGAACGACGTACCGGAGAACCTCGTCGAACTCTGCGATCGGGCCAGCGACAAGCAGAAAGACGCCGAACAGTGCGAGCGCGAGTACAAGGACTTCCTGCAGGAGGTCGGCCTCGATCCGATGGCGGTCAACAACCGGGGGATCGAAGTCGTGGACGAGAGCGAGGCCGAGAAGACGCTGTGAGGGAGGTCGTCCGAGACGGCAACGCCGTCTCGTGATCCCGAAAATCGGAGATTTTCGAGGACCTCGGCACAGCGAACGGAGAGCGTAGCGAACTGCGAGCAGGCGAGGAAGCCGAGAAGACGATCTGACCAGCTTTCGTTGTCAGAACTTCCTTCGTGAGCGCCCGTGTTCGGTACTGTGCGATTACACCGGGAAGCGGGTACGTTAACGCGTGATTCGGTTGGTTGTCATGTGATGCCCCACTCGCGCGGCAAATTTGCTGTCAAATTAACTTCTTGCGTGCCACATGTCACCACGGCCGCGCTAAGATGGACCCATTCTTCACCGAAAGCGACTCAACAGGGATGTGACACCCGTGGCCTCCGCGGCGATGACGAATCCGATCACACTTACGCCTAACCCCCAGACGAGACTGGACGTCCCCGAGTTAGAAAGCGCGAGGTCTATACCACCGAAGACGAAGAACACTGCGAGTCCCAAGTACACGACTGTGGCAACCGTCGCTAGCATCGCATCTTTCGTTGCGGAATAGACGGTAGTATAGAGTTGTTCCTGGTCGATACCAGGGGTTGCACCACCATCGGTGGCCGTTTTCTCTTCAGAGTTCATACCTATGGTAATCGCACCTGTGGCTATAAAATTTGTCCGCCAACATACATGAACGACCCGTTCGGCGGCCATCACGCGCTGAACTTCGAGATCTACGGCCACTTCACCAGCCCCATTCGCCGACTCAGCGACCTGATCAACCACTGGATCGTCTACCAGAACGACGTCCCCGAGAACCTGATCGAACTCTGCGATCGGGCCAGCGACAAGCAGAAAGACGCCGAGCAGTGCGAGCGCGAGTACAAAGACTTCCTGCAGGAGGTCGGCCTCGATCCGATGGCGGTCAATAACCGCGGGATCGAAGTGGTCGACGACGAGGAAGCGGAGAAGACACTGTAGCAGCCGGAAACCGTCCAGTTTTCTCCCGTTCAGTGGGGACGAGTTGCGGTGGTGCGAACGACCGGCTCAGTCGGCGTCGAACCGCCGTTCGTAGACGTGTTCCTCGAGCCCCTCACCCAGATCCGACGGTCGAGTGCCGACGCGGTCGAACCCCCGCGATTCGTAGAAGGCAATCCCGACGTCGTTGGCTGCAAGCACCGCCAGTCGGAGCCGGTCGGCGGTCCTCTCGAGGGCGGTTTCGAGCGCCTCGAGCAGGGCGGTGCCGACGCCCTCGCTCCAGACGGCCGGGTGGACATAGAGGCGGGCGAGAAACGCCACGGAGGTGTCTTCCGGCCACGGGACCGCGTGGGCGAACCCGTGACAGTCCGCGCCCGTCCCGGTCCCGTCCTCGCCGTCGTCGGTCGATCCTTCGGCCACGAGAAAGGCAGCATCCTCACGGTCCGTCGCCGCCGCGATCGACGACTCGAGGTCGCCGAGCGCGTACCACTCGTCGACGACGGTATCGACCCGCTGGGGGCCGAGGATGTCGTCGTAGGCGGCGTGCCAACTCTCGCGTGCGATCCCGTGGACGACCCAGACGTCGTCGACCGTCGCCGGACGAACGGTTCGACTCACGGCCGGAGGTAGTACAGCGGTCGATAAAAAGCGAGGCCCGACCCCCAGCCGTTCGTTACGGTCGCCGTGCTGTGACTTCGGACCGAGCGAACAGTTACCAACCGACTACCGCGAGATGTCCCTATCCTGCTCTTTGACGACGGCCTCGACCTCGTCGGCGGTGACCAGCGCGACGTCGCCGGGGATAGTCCGCTTGAGTGCGGCCGTCGCGGCGGCGTACTCGAGGGCGGTCGGGACGTTGTCGCCGTCGAGTCGACGGGCGATGAACGCACCCGTGAAGGCGTCGCCGGTGCCGATGGGATCGACGGTGTCGGTCTCGTAGGCCGCGTGATCGTGGACGACGCTGTCGTGCCAGCCGACCGCACCCTCTTCCCCGCGGGTGACGACGACGGTCGTGAAATCGTATTGCGAGCCGAGTTTGTGTGCCAACTGTCGCGGGTCGCCCTCGAATCCGAGGACCGTCCGCGCGTCGCGGGCGGCGATCACGAGGACGTCGATGCCGGGGAACAGCTTGGTCAGCGTCTCTCGAGCCTCGTCGGGCGACCAGAGCTTGCGACGGTAGTTGAAGTCGAAGGCGGTGGTCGTCCCGCCCTTTCGGGCCGCTTTGAGCAACTTGAGCGTCGTGTCCCGCAGCGTCGAGGAGAGCGCTGGCGTGATCCCGGTCGTGAAAAAGACCCGCGCGTTCTGGATCTTGTCGATGTCGATGTCGCGGACCTTCGCCGTCGAGACCGCCGTGTTCTCCCGATCGTAGATCACGTTCGTCCCGCGGGGTTTGCCGGCGTGTTCGAGGTAGTAGGTTCCCTGTCGGCCCCGGTGGCTCCAGGTCACATCCGTCTCGATGCCGTGACCCCGGAGTTCGCTGACGACCCGGCGACCCAGCGGCGTCTCGGGCACCTTCGACAGCCAGGTCGCCGACGCGCCGAGCCGGTCGGCCGCGATGGCGACGTTGCTCTCGGCCCCGGCGGCCCGGACCTCGAACTCGTCGGCGTTCTCGAGGCGCTCGTTCCCCGGCGGCGAGAGTCGGAGCATCGTCTCACCGAAGGTGACGATGTCGCTCACCGGTCGGCCCTCCGAGTTGTACGGCCGCGACGGTCGGTGTGTCCCTCGGTCATACTCCAGCTAACGAACGGCGTTGCTATAAGTTGTGGCGGTCTGTCAACCCAGAATCACGCTGAACCGAGGGGAGGGTTTCGCTCGGACCGCGAATCACCTTCGGTGGCGCGGGAATCGACTGACGCTTTACGCTACCAAATGTCGCGTCGGCCGAACGGTTATAACGTTGCTATTCGAACATGTCTCCGGATGGTGTCGTCAGACGGACTCAAAACGTGGTTCGACTACCAACTTCTCTTTCTGGGACTCGCGATCACGGTGGTCATCGCCACCGTCGTGTGGAATCGACTGATGTCCTACCTGAGAACGCTACTGCTCGCGGCCCCGGAGTTCGATCCTGCGGCTCCGCAGTTCGCACTCGCGGTCACGGGAGCGGGTATTCTCGTCATTTCCCTGCTGGTCGTGCTAACGGGGCTGTTGAACCGAGAACGGCCGTGACCCCGGAGCCACGCGCTACGGAACCCCGTTCAACGGCGACGAGACCGAGGCGAGCGTCGTCTCGCCGTCGTCCTCGAGGTCGATCGCCGCGCCGAACGCTTCGAGCAGGGCACGCCGTGTTTCGACGTGATCGGTCACGGTCGGGATCCGTATCCGGCCGCCCGCGAGCGCGAGGAAGCCGAGCAGTTGATCGGCCATGTGCCGGTCGACCGGGGCCGCCCCCTCGAGGAAGCGGTTCGCCGCGTCGGCCGCGTCCTCGCCGACCCGCTCGGCCGGTTTGCCCCGTTCGCCGAGCGCGGAAAACCCGGCGATCCCGGTCCCGTGATCGATGCGGAGAACGAGGGCGCTGCCCGGCGAGGGGCTGTCGGCGGCGATCTCGCGCCGCTCGAGGAGTTCGAGGTCGTCTCGATCGAGTCGCTCGAGCGCCCCTTCGGCCTGTCGGTGGGCGACGTCGCGGTCGGCCAGCGATTCCGACTCGGTCGAGTAGAGGTGCAGGGCCTCCAGCGCCCCCCGCTCGACGATTTCGATCGGCTCGAGAGCGGACGGCTCGAGCCGGAGCGTGACCTCGCCGCCGCCCTCGGGGTAGAACCCGCGACGGTCGACCTCGCAGGTCGCCTCGAGGCCGAACCGCCGGACGAGCGGGAGTTTCACGCGCCGCAGGTAGTCCAGCGGCGGGGACCACGCCACGTCCGTCCCGCCGGTGATCGTGACCGACAGCGGCGACTCGAGGACCGTCGCCAGCGGGAGGACGGCGTTACAGAGCAGCGTCGCGCTGCCGGCGGTCCCGATGTCGACGGCGTACTCGCCGCCCTCGAGTCCGCCATCGCCCTCGATTCCGGGGTCGAACGCGACGGTCTCCGCACCCAGTTCCGCGCCCGAAACGTCTGCATCGCAGATCTCGGCCATCGTCTCGAGGACCGCCAGATGCTGGTGGCGAAGCCCGGGCGTCGGCCGGTCGCCGCGGACGTTCTCGAGGCGGATCGGCTCGTCCGTGAGGACCGACAGCGCGAGCGCGGTCCGGACGAATTGGCCGCCGGCGTTCGCGCCGTCGAGTTCGCGCGGGGACATGGGTTCGACTGCGGGCTCGAGGCACCTACCGGTGGCGGCTTCGGGCCGGTACCGATGGGGGGTTCGTCAACGCGGGCCGCGTTTCCGGTTTGTGAACTTTTTCCACGCTTCGTGGCGGAGTCCCAGCGCAATGCGACTCTGGCACGATCCGCTCCGGCGTCGGTGGCTCCTGTGGGCGATACTGAGCGGTCTCTTCCTGCTGGTCAACGTCAGCCGGCTCTCGACGGCGGTCCTCTCGGAGGACCTGATGGCGGCCTTCGGGACGACCGGGGCACAGCTGGGCACGCTCCACGCCGTCTTCTTCTGGGTCTACGCGGCGATGCAGATCCCGTCGGGTCTGCTGGCCGACCGGATCGGGCCCCGATTGACGGCCACCGCCGGGGCCGTCGTGATGAACGTCGGCGTCGTCTGGTTCTCGTTCGCCGAGGGCTATCTCGAGGCGACGCTGGCCCGCGGGCTGATCGGGCTCGGGGGGAGCGTGATCTTCGTCTGCGTCCTCCGGTTCTGTGCGAACTGGTACCGCACCGACGAGTTCGCGACGATGAGCGGCGCGACCTTCGCCGTCGCCGGCTTCGGCGGCGTCTTCGCGACGACCCCGCTCGCGCTGGCGGTCGGCCGGTTCGGCTGGCGGTCGACGGTCGCCGGGCTCGGCGTCCTGGGACTCGCGATGACCGTCGCCGCCTTCGCCCTCGTCCGGAACTCCCCGAGCGCCGCCGGCTTCGAGCCGCTCGAGGGCGTCCCCGGACAGGAGGTCCTGACGAACGCCCAGCTCAAATCCTATCTCGCCGCCGTCCTCCGGGACCGCTGGCTCTGGGTCGTCAGCGTCATGCTGTTCTGTTCGACCGGCGTGAACATCACGCTCTTCGGGCTCTGGGGCGTCCCCTACGTCGTCCAGACCTACGACGTGACGGTGACCCGGGCCTCCACGCTGACCCTGCTGGGCGGGCTCGGGCTGATGGTCGGCCCGCCCGCCGTCGGCTGGCTGGCCGACCGCCTCGAGCGCAGGATCGAGCTGATGGTCGCCGGCGGTGTCTGTTACACCTGCTGTCTCGCCCTGATCGCGGTCGTCGGAAATCCGCCGCTGCCGGTCGTCGGTGCGGTGTTTCTGGTGAGCGGCATCAGCCTCGGCGCGTTCGTGCTGGGGTACTCGGTCGTGCAGGAACGCCACCCCAGCAGCGCGAGCGGGATTTCGACGGGAGCGGCGAACGCGGCGGCCTTCACCGGCGCGGCGATCTTTCCGACGCTGATGGGGCGGGCGCTCGACGCCTACTGGACCGGCGACCTCGTCGGCGGCGTCCGCGTCTACACCGAGACCGGCTACCGGATCGCGTTCGGAATCGCCACCGTCGCCGGCGCGATCGCGTTCGCCTGTACGGGCTGGCTCTACTACCGCGAGAAGCGGGGTGCGACGGGTCCCGCCGACGCGCCCGCCTCGAGCGGCGAGAACCCCGACCTCGATCCCGACCCCGATTCGGACGAGCGGGGCGACGAGAAGACGGACGGCGACGACGGGGGTCGAGGCGTGCCCGGCGAATAAAGCCGGGCGTACCGCTACCGGTCCGGATCGGCGCTCTCGATCGTCGCGGACCGGACCGCGACCTCGTCGTCGACGGTGACCAGCAACGACTCGTTCCCGACGGGGATCGAGACCGCACACCGCCACGGATCCGTGGCCGTCACCGACGCGGCGTCTCGGGAGACGCACCACTCGAGTTCCCAGAACGGCGTCGCCGAAAGCGAGCGGCCGCGCTCGGCGGCGAACCGAACGACGCGTTCGTGTTCGAGGAGGACCAGCCCGGGCTCCGGTCGAAGGTGATTACCACACCGGCGACAGCGGAAGGTCGCGATCGGATCGTCCGCGGCGTCCGCGTCGGTGCCGTCGGAATCGGTACTGGTGCCGCCGTCGACCACCGACGGAACCGTGACCGCCATCGGACCCGTACAGGCCGGACAGACCCCATCACGGGCGAGCGCCACGTGGGACCGAACGCGCCGATCGAACGCCTCGAGGACGTCCGGTAACGTGCGGGACTCGAGCCCACCCGGTGGGAACGGATATCTGACGAGTCGGTCATCGCAGGCGCCGCACTCGATGGTAAGCCACTCCTCGCGGTACGACGCGACGAGTGTCTCCGCCCCGCAGTGCGGACAGCGGCCGTCGATCCCCGTGGGGCCGAACGCGGCCCGTCGGTTGTACGTCCCCGCGAGGATCGAGGTCGCCACGGCCCAGCCCGCGTATCGGAGTTCGTATCCGTCGTCCGTCCGCCTGACGAAGTGCCCCGTCAGCTCCCCGAGGTGGTAGTTGAACTGCGCGCTCACTTCGGCACCCACCTGCTCGCGCAGCGTCGAGAACGACGCGGGGTACTCGTCCCCCGTGCGACTCGCCTCGAGAAGCGCCCGCAGAATGTCGACTCGGCGGTCGTGTCCGAGCAGGGAGAAGGCGTCGGCGGGAACGAGATCGTCAGGCGCCGTCCGCTCGCGATCCATGCCTCGAACGTCGGCCCGACGCTGCAATAATCCTGCCGCCGTGGCGCCCACAGGAGTGTTAAATCTCCAACTAAAACTCGCGTTCGCGAGCGTATTTCCGGGCTCGGCAGTAGGTGTGGGACGACGATGTCGCGAGTTCGCGGAGGGCGCTCGGTCGCTATCGCCTACTACCTGTACCGGATGGCCGACTCGGTCGGATTCATCTGGCCGGTGTTTACCCTCTTTCTGTTGTGGAACGGTCTCACCTACGTCCAGATCGGGACGTTGAGTGCGATGTCCGCGGTTCTCGTCGTCTCGCTTGAGGTCCCGACGGGCTACGTCGCCGACCGGTACGGCCGTCGGCTCGTTCTTGGAGCAGGGATGCTCTCGATGGCCGCCTCGACGGCGGGATTCGTCGTCGCCGACGCCTTCCTCGAGTTCGCGGTACTGTACGCACTCTGGGCGCTCTCGATGGCGCTTCAGAGCGGGACCGCCGACGCGTGGCTCTACGACGCACTCGGCGGCGACAGAGCGGAGAACGAACCGTCCGAATCGCGACGGTTCACACGCGTACGGGGCCGGGGCGGGGCCGTCCACCAGTGGACGTCGGCCGTCACGATGATCGGCGGGGGCTTCCTCTACGTCGTCCACCCGACCGCTCCCTTCGTCGCCTCGGCGTTGCTCAACGCGGTCGGCGTGCTGGTGGTCGTCGCCATGCCGCGAAATGCGCAGTTCGAGGGGGCGGCCGCGAACTCCGGGAAGACGGACGAGCGGCTCGGCGTCTTCGAATCGCTCTCCGTACTCGCCGCGCGACTCGCGGCCCCCTCGATTCGGGCGGTCGTCGCCTACGCCGCGCTGTTTTTCGGCATCGTACACGCGGCCGACACGTACGTCCAGCCGATCACGGTCGACGTTCTCCGCGCACAGGTCGGTGGGGCGCTCGAAAACGTCTCCGTCGCCGGGATCGCAATCCGATCGGCGGCGCTGCTCGGGTTCGTCTACGCGGGGTTCGCGGCCGTGGCCGCCGTCGGCAGCTACTACGCCGAGGCCGTCCGTCGGCGGGTCGGGCTCCGGCACGCGCTCCGGTGGCTCCCGGTCTGTGTCGCTGCGTCGTTTCTCCTGCCGCTTGCCGTCCCGTTGCTCTCGGTTCCGGTCTTCTTCGGTATGAAAGGTGGCGAGGCGCTCTCGAAGCCGCTCGTCGCACAGTTCCTCAACGACCGGATACCCGACGCCGGCCGGGCGACCGTCCTGAGCGGGGTTTCGATGGGCAATGCGCTCGTCCGTGCGCCGTTGCTGCCTCTGGCCGGCGTCGTCGCGGACCGGGCGGCCCCGACCGGGGCCGTCGCCGCACTGGGCGGCGGTTTCCTCGCGGTCGCCGCCGTCGGGTACCTCCTCGCGTCGCCGCTCGCCGACGCCGCACCGAGGGCACCGTCGGAGGGGTAACCTACCCCGTCAGCCGCCGTGACCCGGATAATCCCGTTCGAACCGATCCTCGATCTCGGCCTCGTCGAAGCGGACGATCACCGGCCGGCCGTGCGGGCAGGAATAGGGGTTCTCGCAGTCGTCTAACGCCTCGAGCAGGTCGACGACCGACCCCTCCGTCAACGACGTGTTCCCGGTGATCGACGGATAGCACGCGAGGTCGCCGAGGAACTCGTCGGCCAGCGCGTCGACCGTCTCGGCCCCCGCCTCACGGTCGCCCGCGACGAACGAGGCCAACACGTCCCGCAGGCGATCGGGCTCGAGGGTCTTCTCGAGGACGGCGGGGACGGTCGTCACGGCGACGGTGCGGTCGTCGACCCGGTCGGCGTAAAAGCCCAGCCGCGAGAGCGCCTCGCTGTACTGCGCGAAGGCCTCGGCCTCGGCGGCGGTCAGCTCGAGTTCGACGGGGTCGGCCAGCGCCTGCGCGGTGGCGTCGTCGGCGAACGCCTGCTGCAGGCGCTCGTAGTTGACCCGCTCGTCGGCGGCGTGTTGGTCGATCAGGACGAGCCCGTCATCAGTCTCACAGACCAGATAGGTGTCGTGGAGCTGTCCCAGCACCCGCAGAGCAGGCAGCGAGTCGAACGCGGTTTCCTCGCCCGTCGCGGCCTCGCCGGTCAGGGTCCGCTGCTCGGTCGCGGCGTCGAACTTGCGGTCGGCGTCGCGACCCCGTTCCCGCTCCGCGCTCGCGTCGCTGTTCCGGCGCGAATCGGGGGCGCTCGAGGCTCCTGTGGTGGCCGCCCGATCGGACTCCCCCTCCGTCTCGCTCGAGTCGGCCGTGGAACCACCGGCGTCGGGTTCCGTGTGGGTGGCGGAATCGACGGCGGTCGGGGCGGTCGACCCGCTCGAGTCCGAGCTGGCGCTCGCGGCCCGATCGCCGGCCGCGCCGTTCGAATCGGCGACGGGGTCGCCGGCGTCCGTTTCCGTTCTCGCGTCCGCAGCCCCGTCGGTCGATGACCGCTCGACAGGATCGTCGTCACCGTCGCGTTCGGTCCCGCTCGAGTCGGTCGCCGCCGACGACGCCGTTTCGACGCCGTCCTCGAGCGTCGCGGGTTCGCCACCGGCAGCGGCCGGATCGGTCCCGGCTCCGGTTCCGCGCGCGTCGGGCCGGACCCGCGCCTCGCCGGGGGCCGACCGACCGCGCGGGGCACGCGAGCGAAGCAGGCCGTGATCGAGCAGGGCCGATTCGACCGCGGCGTCGACCTGCCGGCGGACCGCATCGTCGTCGTCGAAACGGACCTCCCGCTTGCGCGGGTGGACGTTGACGTCGACCGCCCCGCCGGGCACCTCGAGGAAGAGGGTGACGAACGGGTAGCGGTCGCCGCCCAGTTGCGTCCCGTAGGCACCCATGAGTCCCTCGCGGACGGCGTCGGCGGTGACGGCGCGGCCGTTGACGTAGGTCGCGAGGTAGTCCCGACTCGAGCGGTTGGTCTCCGGATGGGAGACGAGCCCCGAGACGGACTCGAGGGGGCCCGGTGGGAGGTCGTCGCCGTCGGCCTCGACGGGGATCATCGAGGAGGCGACCTCGCGGCCGTAGACGGCCAGGACGGCGGCCTGGAGGTCGCCCTGACCGGTCGTCGCGAACACCTCGCGGCCGTCGTGGGTCAGCGAGACGGCGACGTCCGGGTTCGCGAGCGCGTAGCGGGTGACGACGCGATTGACGTGGGAAAACTCCGTCGCGGTCGTCTTGAGGAACTTCCGGCGGGCGGGCGTGTTGTAGAAGAGGTCCTCGATTTCGACGGTGGTTCCAGCGGGACAGCCCGTCGGCTCGACACTGGTCACGTCGCCGCCCTCGTAGACGAGTTCCGTCCCCGCACCCTCGCTCCCGCGGGGCCGCGAGCGGATGGTCATTCGCGAGACCGAACCGATCGTGTGGAGGGCCTCACCGCGGAATCCCAGCGTCGCGACGCCCGACTCTAAGTCCTCGAGGCCGTCGATCTTGCTGGTCGTGTGTTCGCGGACCGCCGCCCGAAGGTCGGCCTCGCTCATTCCGCGGCCGTCGTCGGCGACCCGGATCAGTTCGGTGCCGCCCGCCTCGACGGTGACGTCGACGCTGTCGGCGTCGGCGTCTAAGCTGTTCTCGACGAGTTCCTTCACCGCGCTGGCTGGTCGCTCGACGACCTCGCCGGCGGCGATCCGGGCGACGGTGTCCTCGTCTAACTGGCGGATCTCGGTGTCGTCCTGGGGTGGGTCGGTAGTCATTGCTGGATTCGAGTACGGCGGCGTCGGTACCGTCGGCGTTCGTCCCCGTCGTGCGCACTCGATGGGGATCCCGGTGCGCTCCCATCGGTCCTCGTCCGCGGTCCGTTCATAGTTTTGGCTCGCGTTCGAACGGCGTTAAATTGTGGTTTGGGAATCGGCCGTCCCCCGCCGCGCCCGCTCGATCGCGTCGCGAACGACCTCGGCGTCCTCGATCGCCGACCGATCACAGCGAACGGCCGGTCGCCACCGGCGCTCGAGGACGAGTCGATCCGCGGTCGTTCGCACGTCGACGATCCGGTCCCACGGGACGAACCGCCTGTACGACGGAATGTGACGAGGTTCGATGACGATGCCGTCGGGATAGGCGCGGACATCGGCGCGGGCACCTTCGAGCCCGGAGACCGAGAACAGCGTCAGGTCGTCGCCGCCCGGGTTCGGGATCGAGAGCGTCGGTGCCCACCCGAGGACGATGAAGACGATCGATGGGAGGAGGAACCGGTACGAGGACGTGCCGGCGACGAGCGAGGCCGCCGTTCCGACCCCGAACAGGGCGAGGCCGATGGCGATCAGGAACGCGTGGGTCCCGGATTGATACCACGTCCAGTCGACGAGCATGTCGTCGCGATCGTCGATCACCGCACCGACGTAGGCGTCGCGCGTCGTCCGCGACAACAGCCAGCCCGAGAGGACGACCGCACCCGACGCGATACCGAGCAGTAGCAGCTGCCAGTCCCGTGCGCCTGTGTCGGTCACGGAGCGGACGCCGACACCGCCCGCGACGAGCGACGTGGGCGCCCAACAAGCGACGGTCCGCAACCGCGAGGCACCGAATCGGATCGCGGCGTCGGCGGTGACACGCGCGACGATGGCCCCACAGAGCAAGCCGGCGGTGAACGCGGTCGGAACCAGCGCGACGAGAGCGTCGCTCGAGGCCCCCGCGGCGACTCCACCGAGCGCGACGAGGCCGACTGCGACCGCCGCGACGGACAGGCCAACGGCCGCAACCACGTCGATGCCGGGGTTCCCAGAAGTCGCCATCGGCTACACTTGGTAGCCGGTCGACATATTCGTTACCCGTCCGTGCTACCGCGGGGCGCCCCGGATCGATCCGCCAGCGGCTGACACCTGGACAGAGGGAAAGCGAGACGGAGTTCCCGACGCCGTCAGTCCTCGAGGCCCAGGTCCTGCGACATCGAGTTGCCGGCTCGCGGGACGCCTTTCACCGTCACGGTCTCGCCGTTCATGAAGGCGGCGGCGGGGCTGGCGAGGAACTGCGCGACGTCGGCGATGTCCTCGCCGTAGCCGATGCGGCGGTCGGTCTCCTCGCGGGGCGGCATGTCCTCGCTGTCGATACCGAGCGTCTCGGCGACGCCGGGCGTCTGGATCAGGCCGGGCGCGATGCAGTTGACGCGGATGCCGTACTCGGCCCACTCGACGGCCAGCGTCTCGGTCAGGCGGATGATCGCGGCCTTGGACGCGCCGTAGTGGCTCTCGCCGGGCGCGGCGTGCTGTCCGTTGACGCTGGACATGTTGATGATGACCCCGCCGTCGCCCTCACGCATGACCTCGCCGGCGAGTTGCGTGCAGTGGACGGTGCTGTTGAGATTGAGGTCGACGATGGTCTCCCAGCCGTTCGCGGAGATGTCCTCGAAGGGCGCGACGAACTCCCCGCCGGCGTTGTTGACGAGGATGTCGACGTCGCCGAACTTCTCGACCGTCTCGTCGACGAGATTTTGAACCTGCTCGCGCTCGCGGACGTTGCACTCGACCGCGAGCGCCTGGGCCGCGTCGTCGGCGTCGTTGATCTCTTCGGCGACCGGACCGACACGATCCATCGACCGCGAACAAATGGCGACGTCCGCGCCGCCCGCGGCCAGCGTCTTCGCGATCGATTCGCCGATTCCCTGGCTCGCGCCGGTGACGATGGCGGTCTTCCCCGCCACGTCGAAGTCTGCTTCGTGCATCGTGCTACCGAGTGCCCCAGTATCTCAAAGTTCTACCGATCGCCGACGGCCTCGCCGTCTCTCGGTCGCGTGGCATCGACGGTCGTCGACCGCAGTGACTGGCGGAATCTCGACGAACTGTGTCGTTCCTCAGTCGGACGGAACGCGACGCCGGCGCTCCCACGGAACGGACCGGTGCTGAACGTTCTGCTGACTACCCTAGTGAAATTTATATCGTCGGTCCGAAACGCGTCGGTATGAGTTCGTCTCCGCACCGTCGATTCGCCCGAACCCTGGCCGGCTTGGGTGCGATCGCGGTCCTCGTCTCAGCGGTCGTGTCGCCCCCGGATCCGTACACCCAGCTCGTGTACGCCACCCCGCTACTGCTGCTCGCGCTGCTCCTATCGGTCCTGCGATCGTACACGGACGCGCTCGAGGCGTTCGAACGGGACCGCCACCAGTAGTTTCCGGTTCGTGTTCCTCCGCTGGAGCCGGAGAACAATCCAATTCAGGGCACGAAAGTGATACAGACAATATATATCATGAGATGCTTAAAATAGTCGTACAATGAATAATAGACCGATTATCTTCCGCCTTAATCTGATTATCGTACTTTTGCTTAGCAACCTTGTACTGCTGCTTTACCTTATTCTCCCGCGTGAGTTGTTACTTATTGGGGTTGGTTTGATTTTGTTCCTCGGTCCGATGGTGGCTCTGCTAACGCTCCGACTTCTTCGATAAGTTCGCATGTCCACCTGTCGATTCAGCCGCTCCGTTTTCGGAACCCATCCGAACACCGATCGCTACCTCTCGCTCTCCGACATCGAACGCGGCGTCGGCGGCCGGGTCACTCCTCGAGTCGCTCCTGTAGCTCCTGGACCCGCGAGACGAGTTCGATCGGCGGCGTCGTGTTGACGTCGATCGACTCGAGGTCCGCGAGGACGGCCTCGGTTTCGGGATCGAGCGACCCGCCTGCGGCGTCGTTCGCCGCCGGGCCGCCGTCGGTCGACGCCGCCTGCGACCGGTCTTGGGACCCGGTCTGCATCGTCCCGCTGCCCAGATCGAAGACCGCCTGCACCGGCTCGCTCGAGGCCCCGCCTTTCGCCTCGATGGCCTTCTCCTCGCGTAGACGCTCGAGGACTTCCCTCGAGCGGTCGACGACGGGGTCCGGAACGCCGGCGAGGTCGGCGACGTGGACGCCGTAGCTGCGGTCCGTGGGGCCGTCTCGGACCGTCCGGAGGAAGGTGACCTCGCCGTCGCGTTCGTCGGCCGCGACGTGGACGTTGGCGACGCGGGGGAGGTTCTCGGCGAGGCCGGTCAGTTCGTGGTAGTGGGTTGCGAAGAGGGTCTTCGCTTTCACTTCGTTGTGGAGGTACTCCGTCGCGGCCCAGGCGATCGAGATACCGTCGTAGGTCGCGGTGCCCCGCCCCACCTCGTCCAAGATGACCAGCGACTCCTCGGTCGCGGTGTGGAGGATGTTCGAGAGTTCGCTCATCTCGACCATGAACGTCGACCGGCCCTGGGCGAGTTCGTCGAGCGCGCCGACGCGAGTGAAGATGCCGTCGACGACGCCGATCTCGGCCGCCTCGGCCGGAACGAAGCTCCCGATCTGGGCCAGCAGGACGATACACGCGACCTGTCGCATGTACGTCGACTTGCCGGACATGTTAGGCCCGGTGACGACCAGAAAGCCGCGGTCCTCGTCCATGCGGACGTCGTTGGGCACGAACTCCGTCGTCTGTTCGACGACCGGGTGGCGGCCCTGCTCGATCGTCAGATCCTCGCCCCGATGCAGCTCCGGCCGTACCCAGCGGTTCTCGGCGGCGTGGGTCGCCAGACTCGCCAGCGCGTCGATCGTCGCTAAGGCCCGGCCGACGTCCTGCAGCAGTGCCGCCCGCTCGGCAACCTCGTCGCGGAGTTCTGCGAAGAGTTCGTACTCCAACTCGCCGCGTCGGTCCTCGAGTCGGAGGACGTCGCGTTCCTTCTCCTCGAGTTCCTCGGTCGTGAACCGCTTGGAGTTTTTCAGCGTCTTGATCTGCTCGTAGTGGTCGGGCACGCCGTCCGCGGCCGATTTGCCGACCTGAATGTAGTAGCCGTCGGTCTTGTTCCGGTCGACGGTGACGTGTGAGAGCCCGTGCTGGCGCTTCTCGCGCTCGGCGAGAGTATCGAGCCACTCCCTGACTTCCTCGTGGCGCTCGATCACCTCGTCGAGTTCCGCGTCGTACCCCTTCCGGAGGAGTTCCCCCTGCGTCACCGTCGACGGGGGGTCCTCGGCGACGGCTTCCTCGAGGGTCTCGCGCAGTTCCCGCGCGGCCGCCCGGTCCGGTCGGTCGACGATCGCCGAGAGGGGGGAGTCGGCCAGTGCCGGCGTCGACTCGATCGTCTCGGCCACGGCCGGGAGAACGGCCAGCGTCTCGCGGACGGCAACCAGATCCCGGGCGTCGGCGCTGCCGTGGCTGGCCTTCGAGGCGAGGCGGGCGAGATCGTAGGCCTCGCCGAGGTGATCCAGCAGTTCGTCGCGGGCCAGCGCCGCCGTCGAGAGCGCGTCGACGCTCGCCTGTCGCTCCTCGAGGGTCTCGAGCGACCGTCTGGGCCGCTGGAGCCATTCTTTGAGCAGGCGGCCGCCGGCGCTGGTCTCGGTGTGGTCGATCGTCGCGAACAGCGAGCCGTCGCGCTCGCCTTGCATCGTCTCGGTCAACTCGAGGTTGCGCTGGGTGGTCGCGTCCAAGGTGACGTGGTCGTCGCCGTGGTGGGCCTGGATGCGGGTCATCGAGGCCAGCACGCCCGCGCCGGTCTCCTCGACGTAGGAAAGCACCGCACCGGCGGCCGCGAGCGTCTGCTCGCCGACTGACAGTCGGTCGACGGTCTCGGTTCCGAACTGCTCACGGACAGTGTGGGCACCGCGTTTCGGCGCGAACGCGTCGGTCTCGTGGAGCGTCAGCGTCGCGTCGACGCGCTCGCGAAGTTTCCCGAGCAGGTCGTCGTCCGTCCGCACTTCGGGGCCGGGCAGGACCTCGACTGGATCGAATCGGTAGAGTTCCGTCAGCGCCTCGTCGGCGTCGGCGGCGTCGGCGACGAGAAAGCGGCCGGTCGTCACGTCGGCGAACGCGAGGCCGTAGCCGTCACTGCTCGCCCCGCCGACCTCGCCCCCGTCGACGACCGCCGCCATGTACTGGGCGTCGGCGTCGCTCGTCTCGAGTAGGGTGCCGGGGGTCACGACGCGGACGATTTTCCGGGCGTGGCCGGAATCGGTCTCGTACTGGTCGGCGACGGCGACGCGGTAGCCGCGTTCGACTAAGGCCTTGAGATAGGGCGTCAGGTCGTCGATCGGCACGCCGGCCATCGGATAGGAGGAACCGTGCGAGGACTTCTGTGAGACTTTGAGGTCGAGTTCCTCGCTGACGAGTTCGGCGTCCTCCCCGAAGAACTCGTAGAAATCGCCACACTGCATCGTCAGGAGGTCGGCGTCGGTGTCTTCCTTGAGCGAGAAGAACTCGCCGACGATCCCCGTCGCCTCGGTCATATCCGGTGACTGTCCCTCCACCGCAAAAACCCTGCGGGATCCGCGGTGAACGTGGCCGGGCAGCGACGGGACGGCCCTACTCGGACTCCTCGTTCGTCGGCTCGAGCGGGATGCGCTCGATCTCGAGGTCGTCGTAGTCACGTTCGCTACCGAGAACTGGCGTCTCCCACGTGTCGACCATCCCCGCGTGAAGCGAGTCGAAGTTCGTCATCCCGTACTCGTCCTGATACTTGACCGCCTTGAGAACGGCCTGTGAGTGTTCCTCGGGTCGAACCGGGACGAGTTCGACGAGGTTGGAAATCGCTCGAACGCGATCGACGTCGTAGTCGTCGAGGAGGTGAAAGAGTTCTGCGTAGGCGAGGATCGACGTTTCTACCTCGTGTTCGTCGAGGGCAGCTTTCGCCTCGGCCTGCAACCAGTCAGAGTCCTTGAGAAGCGCTAGCAGGAAATCAGTCTCGACGTACATCGTTCGCTGCCTCCTCGCGGGCCAACTCCCGGGCTTCGTCGCGCAGTTCGTCGATCGATTTGTCGTCGAACGCGTCGCCGACGGCTTCTCGAAGTCCCTCGAGCGGGTCGTCGTCGATCGGGATCAGTTCGATGTGGTCGCTGTATTCGACGACGTGAAAACGCTCACCGTGTCGCTCACGGAGATCCTTCGAGAGATAGAGCCGTCCGCGGTCGTCAGTTTCCGTCCCCATCTTTCACACGTATACGGTTACAGTGGGTACTACTTAGACTATTCCCAAGATCAGTACAGCGTTCCGCCCAGCGGCACGTCCTCGTCGGGCGAGACCAGCACGGGATACCCCTCCTCGCTCGGAACGCCGACGGTCAGCGCCTCCGATTTGAATCCCGCGATCCGCACGGAGCCGAGGTTCGTCGCGCACAGCACCTGTCGGCCCTCGAGGTCGGCGGCGTCGTGATGGTGGTCCAACTGCGCCGCGGACTGGATCTCCTCGTCGCCGAGGTCGATCCACAGCTTGGTCATCTCGGGTTTCTCGGCTTCGGGGAACGGTTCGGCCTCGAGTACCTCGCCAACCTCGATCGTCACGTCGAACGGGCTCTCGACCATGCCCCACGGTACCGTCGCCACCGAAAACTAGGTATCGGTCCGCGACCGTCAGCCGCCGCGGGTGCGGTACCAGACGCGGGCACCGATCGGCGACTCGTCGGCCGCGAGATCGAGTCGCCGGAGGACGAGATCCCGGATGGCGACGGTCACGACGAGTTCGATCGACTCGCCGCCCTCGGCGGTTACCTCGAAAACGGCGTGACCGTCCCGTTGGTCGATGGCGGCGATCGTCCCGACGGACCATCGCTCGAGGTCGTGTGTCGGTTTCCGCGCGTGGATCCTGTCGTGGGCCATACGGAATCGAACGGGTGCCACGGGGGAGAGTCTGGCGGGGGGCGACGGTTCCGGACGCCGTCGGTCCGGCGGGCTGAAAGCGGGTCAGTAGTCCCCGAGGACGCCGAGCCGTCTCGCCCGACGGGTCGCGTACTGGAAGATCGCGTAGCCGAGCGCGACGTAGCCGACGGCGACCCCGAGCAGGATCGCGAGATCGACCGCAGGGAACTCCCAGAGGCGGACGTCGTGGATCATCGTCCGCTGGAGGAGCGCGCTGCCCTGGGCGAGCGGGAAGAATCGCAGCCAGCCGAGATCGAACGCGGGTGCGGAGATCAGCACGATAAAGCCGAACTGGAGCAGGTTGAGCCAGTTGCCGACCCGCTTGTAGAGGACGGTCACGCCGCCGGCGGCCAGTCCGAGGCCCAGCACCGAGACGATGCTGAGCGTCGCGACGACGACGATCGTCAGGACGTTCAACTCGAGGCTCCGCCCGGTGATGAGCAGCATCACCGCCAGCAGCACCGACGAGGTGACGAACGACCGGACGATCTTGGCGAGGCCCTTCAACAGCGCCACGGGGGCGAAGCCAAACGGCGACATGACGTGGCGCTCGAGGGTCCCCCACTGGACTTCGCTCCCGATATCGTTCGCGATCGAGGAGTACGCCCCGACCGAGAGCGACCACAGGAAGTAGCCGACGATGATCCCCTCGATCGAGTCGGTCAAGGCCTGTCCGGCGATCGCCCGGCCGCCGTAGAACAGTAGCCCGAAGAAAAACACCGAGGCGATGAGCCCGCCGATAGCGTTCGCGGGATAGCGAACGAAAACCAGGTACTCGCGATAGAGGACGGCCCGCGCGAGGTGGCGGTAGCCGGCCGGCCGCGGCCGGTCGGTCCCGTCCTGCCGACCCGCGCCCGCGCTCATCGCCCACCTCGATCGCCGCTCGTCAGCTCGACGAAGACGTCCTCGAGGTCCGGCTCGACCGTCCGGACGCGCTCGAGGGTCACGCCGGCGTCGCGGAGCCGTGCCAGCAGCACGTAGAGGCCGTCGCTGTCGGTCACGACCTCGATCCGGTGGCCGGCGTCGCGTCGCTCGGCCTCGATCGCGTCGAAGCGCCGGCGGAGCTGCGAGACGAGCGCGGCGTCGATGTCGGCGCTCGTGATCCGAACGCAGTGGCGGTCCGTGTCGGAAAGCAAGGCGTCGACGGTATCGTCCGCGATGATCGCTCCGTCGGACATGATGAGGACGCGGTCACAGACCGTCTCGACGACGTCCATATCGTGGCTGCTGAGGACGACGGTGAGGTCCTCCTCCGCGGCGAGGCGTCGCAGTTCCCGCTGGAGCATCCGGGAACTCTCGATGTCCAGACCCAGCGTTGGTTCGTCGAGAAAGACGACCTCGGCACCACCGGCGAGGACGCTCGCCAGCGACACCTTCTGTTTCATCCCTCGGGAAAGATCGCGGACCGGAACGTCGGCCTTCGCCTCGAGGTCGAGCTGGGCCAGCAGCCGGTCGTGGCGGTCGCGGACCGAGTTCGGATCGACGCCGCTGATCGTAGCGAAGTACCGCAGGTTCTCCCGGACGGTCAGCCGCCAGTAGTCGTTGCGCGCTCCCTCGAGCATGGCATCGACGGCGCTGTAGGCCGCCCGCGGTCGTTCCCGGAGGTCGATGCCACGGATCCGGACGCTGCCCGCGTCCGGCACGACCATCCCGAGAATCGACTTGATGAGCGTCGTCTTACCGGCACCGTTCGGCCCCAACAGGCCCACGATCGAACCGGTCTCGATGTCGACGCTCACGTCGTCGACCGCGGTGACCGCCGTCTCGCCGGCCCCGAACCGCTTCGAGAGTCCGTCGACGGAGACGGCGACGTCGCGACTATCCGTCGCCGACGGCTCGCGGCTGTCCGGGCGCGTCTCGGTCGGTGGCCGCTCCCGGTCGAACCCTCGGTCAGTCCCCACCGCGTCATCGCCGGGCGGCGCACCGGCTCCCTCACTGAACGCGGCCACGGCGTCCGTTTCGTTCGTCGTCACGCTGTTTTCTCGCGCCGTCACGGTACTGGTTTAAGTGGCCGAGCTACAAAAACGCGCGGCCGTCCGCCGAAACGGGGCTCGAGGGGGCGGTCGCCGGCCGGGATATATTACGCTGCCCGTGGGAGAGTCACTCGTCAGTCATGTCAGACCGCGCCCATCGCGTGTTGATCCCGGTCGACGTCCTCGAGGGGGAGAGCGTTCCGCGGACGCTCGTCGACGCGTTCGCGTCGATTCCGGTCGTCCTGCTGGGCTATCGCGAACTCCCGGACCAGACCGGCACGGAGCAGGCACGCGATCAGTACGGCGATCGCATGCGGGCCGAACTCGCGGAGCGACGGACGGTGTTCGAGGACGCCGGCTGCGACGTCGCGTCGCGACTGGCGTTTACCCACTCCCGACTGAAGACGTTCGAACGCGTCGCCGTCGAGGAATCGTGCGACGCCGTCCTGATCCTCAACCCAGCGCCCGTCCTCGAGACGGTACTCGTCGCGATTCGGAGCGACGTCAACGTCGACCACATCGCCCGACTACTCCGTACGGTCCTCGCCGAGACGACGCTCACGGTCACCCTCTTTCACGTCGCGACCGACGAGGGAGAGCGAGACGCGGGCGCGGAACTGCTCGAGACGGCGCGGTCGGAACTGGTGGCCGCTGGCCTCGACGACGGGCGGATCGACAGCACGGTCGTCGTCGACGACTCGCCCACGGCGGCGATCCTCGACGCCGCGGCGGATCACGACCTCCTCGTCCTCGGCGAGAGTCGGCCGTCGATCCGCCGGTACGTCTTCCGGGATCGCGTCGAACGGCTGGCACGGGAGACGGTCGATCCGGTCCTCGTGATTCGCGGCGAGTACCTCGAGACGACAGCAGAGGACACGGAACACGGCGGCGAAAACGAGGAGTAGCGACCGTGTGGGACACCCACACGCGGTAATCACGCGCCGTCGGAACTCCGGACGATGAGTACCGGACCGACCGACTCGGCGGCGACCCGCTCGGCGTCCTCGCCCAGCAGGAACGACCGGAGCGACGGTGCTTGCTCGCCCATGACGATGGCGTCGTGGTCCGCCGCGGCGTCGACAAGCGCCTCGAACGGCGCGTCGTCAACCGCGAGTTCGGTCTCGACGTCGATACCGGCCGCGGCGAGGGCTTCGGCGGCCGCCTCGAGGGACTCGCGACCGCCGGGCTCGTCGTCGGTCGCGAGAAAGAGCGTGACGTCGATCTCGCGGCCGGCGACCAGGTCGGCGACGAAGGAACCGATGTGGTCGACGGCGGCGGCGTCCGAGAGCGCCACGAGGAGGCGATCGACCGGTCCGGTCACGCCAGTGATGGCGTAGGCGTCCGCTCCCGTTTCCGCGGCGATCCGGTCGATCGTCTGCTCCCGGTCGTGAGTGAACACGAGACGATGATCGGCCGCGCCGCCGGCCGCTTCGAACTCGGCGACGAGGTCGTCGAGGGCGGCGGTCGCCCGGTCCTCGTACTGGAGGCGCGCCTGGTCCGGCGGCGTCTGTTCGGGCAGGACGTGATAGCCGAGTACCGTCACGTCCGCCGGGGCGAGCAGCGTCGGCAGGCCGGCCGGGACCGTCTCGCCCTCGAGGATCGCCAGCGGCACGAGGACGCGGGTCATTGGAGCGCCCCCCTGAGCGTAACGTCGCGGGCGTAGTAGGCGTACCACCCAGCGGCCGCGAGCATAATTGCGATGCCGATGAGCTGTGACGCGCGTTGCATGAAGCCGATCAGGGCGAAGCTGGCGAGCGCGCCGAGTATCGGAACGACGGGATAGCCGGGCGTACGGAAGTCCGGATCGTACCACTCCGGTTCGTTCCGGCGCAGTGCGAGCAGGGCCACGCAGATCAGCCCGTACATGAGCAGGTGCAAGAAAGAGGCGACTTCCGCGAGCAGTTCCACGCGGCCGGTCGCGACCAACACGAGGATCGGCCCGCCTGCCAACCCCAGCGCGACGTGTGGCGTGCCGTAGCGGAGGTTGATGTGGCTCGCCCGCCGCGGCAACAGGGCGTCCTTCGAGACGGCATAGATGGCTCGAGACGTGCTGAGAATCGACGCGTTCGCGCTCGACATGGTCGCGAGCAGCCCGCCGAAGACGATCGCGACGGCACCGGCCGCGCCGAGGTAGTGGCGGCCGACCTCGACCATGGCCGTCTCGCCGAACTCGGCGAGTCGTTCGCTCCCGAAGGCGCTCGTCGCGACGAAGATCGTCGCCACGTAGAGGACGCCGACGATGAGGACGGAGCCGACCATCGCCAGCGGCAGGTTCCGGCCGGGGTCTTTCATCTCCCCGGCGACGGTCGCGACCTGTGCGAAGCCGAGATACGAGGTGAACACGAGCGCCGCCGTCGTCAGTATCGGCATCGTGCCGAAGGGCGCGAACTGTTCGGGCGCGGACGGGTCGCCGATGAGCCCCATGGCGTCGAGGCCGCCGTACCCGAGGAAGACGACCAGGATCGACAGCAGTAACGCGACGATCCCGTTCTGGAGCTTCGCCGCGTTTTCCGTCCCGGTGACGTTCAACACCGTAAAGCCCGCGCCGAACAGCAGCGCCAGCGGGATGACGAGTCCGTCGCCGACCGCGACCCCGAGTTCGGCGAGCGTATCGACCGCGTAGTAGCCGAAGCCGACGAGGTAAAACGCCGTCGCGAACACCAGCCCGAACCACAGCGACAGTCCGACGACGGTCCCGGCGAGCGTCCCCAGACCGCGGGAGATGTAGTAGTAGCCGCCCCCGCTTTTCGGCATTGCCGTCGCGAGTTCCGACGTCGGCAACGCGACCAGCAGGGCGACGAGCGCGCCGATCGCGAACGAGCCCGCCGCGGCAGGGCCCGCCTGCCCGGCGGCGAGTCCCGGAAAGACGAAGATGCCGGCCCCGATCATCGTCCCGATCCCGATGGCGAGGCCACCAGTGAGCCCGAGCGTCCGCTCGAGTTCGGCGTCGTCGGTGATCGTCGCCTCGTCGGTCTCGACCGTCGGCTCGAGTTGCGGTGACTCCCCGTCGACGTTAGTCCCGCCGACCGACGACGAATCGCTCATACCGGGTGCGTCTCACGCCTGCCGTATAGCTCTACTGTCGAGTACTGACCGCTGGGATGTCCGCCGGCGGAACGTCACGCGGCGAGTGCCGCGGCCAGCAGCGCCAGACTCTCGTCCCCGTCGTCGGCCGCGTTCGGGATCGCGAGCATGACCTCCTCGATGCCGGCGTCGGCGTAGTCGGCGAGCCGATCGCGGACCTCGGCCGGCGTTCCGGTGGGTGCCGTCTCGAGGTAGCCCGACAGGAAGAACTCCCGGGGCTCACTCGGGCCGTCGGCGGGCAGGAACTCGTCGCGGAACGACTCGCGCTTCGCCTCGGCGGCCGCGGTCGTCTCGCCGACGAAGACGAACAGTTCGGCGGACTTGCGTATCTCGTCGTACCGGGCGTCGCTCTCGCAGTGATCGCGCAACACGTCGAGCTTGTCGGCAAAGCCCGCGGGCTCAAGCGTGCCGTAGTTCCAGCCGTCGGCCAGTTCGGCGGTGTAGCGCAGCGTAAACTGCTCGCCCCCGCCGCCGATCCAGATCGGCGGGTGGGGCTCCTGGACCGGCTGTGGTTCACAGAAGGCGTCCTCGAGGTCGACCTCGAGGTGTCGGCCCTCGTGACTGTAGGTCTCGGTGGTCCACAGCCCCTGCAGAATTTCGATGGTCTCGGCGAGCCGGCGGAGTCGTTCGGCGGGCGGTTCGCGGAACTCGTAGCCGAAGCGGTCGTACTCGGCCTCGTACCAGCCCCCGCCCAGTCCCAGCTCGAGCCGGCCGTCGCTGATCCGATCGACCTGCGCCGCCATCTTCGCCAGCAGGGCGGGATGGCGGTAGGACTGACTGGTCACGAGCGTCCCTAGCCGAATCTCGTCGGTGGCCTCCGCGAGTGCGCTGAGCGTCGTCCAGCACTCATGGGTCGCTCGCCGGGGGTCACCGATCCACGACTGGAAGTGATCCTCGAGCCAGACCGCATCGTAGCCCAGCCGCTCGGCCTCGAGTGCGGTGTCCCGAACCGTGCCGATCTCGGTGCCGTACTGCGGCAGGATGATTCCGGTCTCGAGGGCGGGCGCGTCGCCGTCGGCGGGGCTCATCGGGTCACCTCGCGCTCGAGCGCCAGCGTCCGGTCGGCGAGCGTTTCGGGGTCGGCCGCGACGATCTTCACGAGCGCCTCCTTGCCGACCTCGCCGCGATCGACGACGGCGACGGGGGGCTCCTCGCGGTCCGCGAACGCCTGCCGGGCACCCCATCCCATCGTACTCCCCTCCGTCTCCCTGATCTCGGCCGACTGATCGCCGCGATCGTACTCGGCGATCGGCCACGCGAGGGCCTCGAGTGCGGCCTCGACGTCGGCGTCGAACCGGCAGTTCACCGCGAATCGGAGGGCGGGGACGAACTCCCGCGCGGACAGCAGGAAGCGAGCCACGTGGCTCGAGGCCCCGAACCGGACCCCGCGGTTGGGTCGAACCCCCGAGAGGGTCCGCGTGATCCGGCCCTCGACGGCGGCGGTCTCGGCGACGGATTCGGCGTAGGGGGTTGCGCCGACGACGTTCATTCCCACTTCGGGGACCAGCGCCGAGACGTCGGCCGCGACGAGTCGGTCGACGATCGCCTGGACCTCCTCGGCGGTGGGCTCCCGGGCGGCGTCGTTTCGCAGCGGGTGCATGTGGTTGACCGCGCCGTGACCCTCGCCCACATCGTAGGGGTACCGAACCGCGCGGGCAAGGAAGTCCGTCGCCCCCTCGACGGCCGGCTCGAGCGGTTCACCCGTGGCCAGTCGGGCCGCGATCGCGGCGGCCAGCGCACAGCCCGAGCCGTGGGTGGCCTCGGTCCCGACGCGGGGGTGTTCGAACGTCCGGACCGTCTCCGCGGTGACCAGCACGTCCCGGACCCGCTCGCCGGGGACGTGCCCGCCCTTCACGAGGACCGCGTCGACGCCCGTCTCGAGGATCGCCTCGCCGGCCTCGCGGGCCCGTTCCTCGTCGGTGACGGCGATGTCCGTCAGCACTTCGGCCTCGTCGGCGTTGGGCGTCGCGACCGTCGCCGTACCCAGCAGCTCCTCGTAGGCCCGTTCGGCCTCGGGCTCGAGCAGGCGATCGCCCGAGGTCGCGACCATCACGGGGTCGACGACCAGCGGGAACTCGAACTCCTGTGCGTACTCGGCGACGGTCTCGATAACCTCGGTCGTCGCGAGCATCCCGGTCTTGGCCGCGCCGACCGCGAAGTCGTCGGTGACGGCCTCGAGCTGGGCCTCGATCTCCGCGGTCGGGAGGACGTGCGAAGACTCGACGCCGCGGGTATTTTGTGCGGTAACGGCGGTGATCGCCGACGTGCCGAAGACGCCGTGGGCGGCCATCGTCGCGAGGTCGGCCTGGATCCCCGCGCCGCCGCCGGAGTCGCTGCCAGCGATCGTCAGCGCGACCGGCCGGCTCTCGGGTGCTGGTGTTCGCATACGAAACCGTATTCCCGGCTTATACTAAGCGGTGATGGTCAGCGACGCTGAGAGTCGTCCGCGGTGTGATCGACGCCTCGAGGACGGCCGGTCGTCGGGAACCGCCCGCCGTCAGTCGTCAGCGAGTTCGAAGAACCCCTGCTCGTGCGTGATCGTGCCCGCGTCGTGGAGCGCCGAGATCGCGCGACTGACGGCCGCCTCGCTGCAGTCGTGTCGGTCCGCGACCCGCTCCCTGAGGGCCGTGTGCGTGTATCGCTCCCCCTCGAGTTCGTCGACGATCGCCGCCTTCTCCCGTTCGAGGTCGCTCATCGGTCACGGCGGGATACGACCTCGAGACGGGTACGCCTTGCCCGCGGTCGCTCGAGGCGGACCCGTCGGCGGAGCGGGGACCGGCAGGTCCCGTCGAGGTCGGTTTCGAACGGCGACACGCAGTCCGGACGGCAGCGTTATGGATATGGATATGATATGAATACGTATGGCCGAGCCCGAAACGCGGAAAGTCGGCGATCGCGGGCAGGTAACGCTGCCGAAGCGGCTTCGAGAGGCGTTCGATATCCACGGCGGCGACGAGGTGACGATCCGCGAGGAGGACGACAAGATCGTCATCGAGAAACCGACGTCGCGGGCGGACCTCGCGGAGGGGTATCGACGCCGCGCCGAACACCACCGCGACCTCGCGGCCGAGATGGACGGGACCTCGCGGGAAGCGAACGCTTCCCTCGGCGACGCACCCGACTGGGAGGAATGACGATGCACGTCCGCCGCGGCGACATCGTCGTCGTCGAACTCGATCCGACGCGCGGCTCCGAACAGCGGGGGACCAGACCCTGTCTCGTCGTCCAGAACGACGTCGGTAACGAGAACGCCCCGACGACGATCGTCGTCCCCTTCACCACGTCCTACGGGGGCGAGCAGTATCCCTTCGAAGTGCTGATTCCAGCCGACGAGTGTGCCCTCCGCGAGGACTCGGTCGCGCTCTGTAGTCAGGTTCGAACCGTCTCGATCGACGACAGGATCACGGACGTCGTCGGATCGGTACCGGACGACCGGATGGCCGAGGTCGACACCGCCCTCGAGTACAGCCTCGGCCTGCGCGAGGTCTGAGCGGCGAGGCGGAGCGTTCGATCATCCGTTCCATAAAATACATTCGTCTAGCCTCGCCAACAATCATCGAATGCCCTCCAGACGCGAAGTAATGGCCGCCCTCGGTGCGACCGGTATCGCGACCGCCGCGGGCTGTCTCGGCGGTCTATCGGTCGATCCCGGGACGGACGAATCGTACGCGTGGCCGACGGGCGGCGCGGATCGGCGGAACTCGAGAGCGATCCCCGACGGCGTCGCGCCGCGCGAGGACCCTACCGTCGACTGGCGCGTCGATCTCGAGTCGGCGCACGCGACCGCCGACCCGGTCGTGGTCGACGGGACCGTCCTCGCGACGATCGGAACCGACGTGGTCGCGTTCGATCGGACGAGCGGGGACCGGCGCTGGTCGATCGACCCGAACAACGAGGCCAACATCTACCGTGGGGCACCGACCGTGTACGAGGGGCTGGCGTACGTCCCGGAAGTGGACACGGTGACCGCTCGCGACCTCGAGAGCGGCGCGGTCGAGTGGAGCGAGACGTTCGAGGCGACCATCGGACAGGGGTCGCTACTGGTCACCGACGACGGGGAGAACGGCCGCGTCTTCACGGCCGGCGGCAACTCTCTGCACGCACTCGACGCCGGAACCGGCGAACGCCTGTGGGAACAGGAGCTACTGGGGACCCCGGAACACTCGCTCGCGAAGTACACTGACTACGTCTACGTCGCGACCGACGGCGGCGAGTTGTACGCCGTCGACGAGTGGGGGACCGTCCAGTGGCGGCGAACCGTCGAGGCCGGCATTCGGAGCGGTCCGGCGGTGCGGTCACTGGACCAGAGCGGGTCCGAGTGGGGCATCGCCGTCGTCGGCGGCGACGGGACGGTCGTGTACTTCGAACCGGACGGAGCGCGGGCGTGGGAGACCGAGATCGGCGGGTTCGGCAACGACGGCATCGCTATCGCCCACGAGACACTGCTCGCGCGCTCGGGACCGCGGGTGTTCGCGCTCAACCTGGCCGACGGGAGCGTTCGCTGGCGGCTCGATCTCGGCGAGAGCGCGCACAATCCGCCGATCGTCGTCGGCGACACGGTGTACGTCGGCGGCGATCGGCTCCGCGCGATCGACATCGAGGGCGGGATCGGGGTTCGATCGTACCGAACCCGCCACCTCCGGTTCGAGTACGAACCCACCGGCGCGGTCGGCTTCGTCACCGCGGCCGACTCGAAGCTGTTCGTGACAACGAACGTCTTCGGAACCGAGACGGAAACCGCCGAGTTGATCGTTCTCTCGTGATTACGAGCCGTCGCTCGCCGCGGCGGCCAACTCCGCGTAGGCGTCCCACGAGGGATCGGCGTTCGGGTGCGCGAGCCGGTCCTCGTCGACCAGCACCTCGCCGCCGTCGCCCTCGAGCGCCTCGACCCGGCCGATCTCGGCGACCGGCGTCCCCCGATCCGCGAGCGCCTCGCGGACGTCGGCGACGCCGTCGGGGTCGACCGCGATCAGTAGCGAGCCACAGCTTGTCGCCGCCCAGGGATCGATCTCGAGCGCCGAACAGACCTCGCGGACGCCGGGGCGCAGCGGGACGGCGTCGCGGTCGATCGCGAACCGGGCGTCGGCCCCGTCGGCCATCTCGTTCAACGCGCCCGCGAGGCCGCCTTCGGTCACGTCGTGCATCGCCCGGACCGGCCCCGCGGCGGCCGCCGTGAGGGCGTCCCGAACGGCGTAGACCTCCTCGAGGCGGTCCTGGGCGGCCGAGATCGTCTCGGCGGGACAGTCGATTTCCTCGCCGAAGAGCGTACTCAGCAGGCCGACGGCTTCGACGGCGGGACCGTTCGTCAGGAGGAGTCGGTCGCCGGGACAGGCCCCGTCGGGCCGAACGATGTCGCCGTGGTCGCCGACGCCCATCGCGGTGGCCGCGCCGACCCACGGATGGGACGGGTCGGCATATCGCGCCGTGTGGCCGGTCACGACGGCGACGCCGAGGTCCGCACACTCCGCGTGGATCGTCTCCCAGACTGTCGCGAACTCGTCGTCGGTCATCCCCTCGGGCAGCGTGAAACAGATCGAGAGATGTGACGGGGGGACGCCGCTGACGGCCACGTCCGCAAGGACGAGATCGAGGGCGAACCGTGCGGCCCGCTCGAGGCCCAAGGCAGGCAGGATCGAGAGGGGATCGGTGGCGGTGACCAGCGCGCGGTCGTCGATATCGAGGACGCCGAAGTCGACGCCGTGGGTCGGCCCGACGGCGACGTCGTCGCGGTCGGCACCGAGGTTCGGCGCGATGTGGCGGTCGAAGAACGCGCGATCGATTTTTCCGAGGTCGCTCACGGTTGATCGATATTGATCAGTCGACTTATACGTACTGATTCCCGCTCGTAATCGGAATCAGGCGGCGGCATCGACCTCGGCCGGCCTCGCCGATTCGAGCCGAGCGGGTGACTCTCACGCCCGATTCCGGTACCCAACAGTGCAGGGTGAAAACCTAACCGAGTACGTTCATAAGAAGGGTTACTAATCGTGAAATCTGATATGTTCGGAGCGACCGTCGTCGGGGACGCGGGACGGGGGGAGGCGGAATGCACGGCATAATCCTGCAGACGCTCCAGTCGTTCGTCGTCGATACCTACGGCGAGGACGCCTGGCTAGCGATTCAGGACGAGGCCGACATCGAGGAGAAGGTCTACGTCCCGGTCACGGTCTATCCGGACGGCGATGTCTACGAGATCGCCCGTACTGCCGGTGACCTCACGGATCAGAGCCCGCGGACGATCCTCACCCAGTACGGGCGGTGGGTCGTCCCCGCGTTGCTCGAGACCTACGACCTCCACATCGACGACGACTGGGAGGGGCTCGAACTCATCGCGAACATCCAGCGGTTCCATACCTCACTGCGGACCCGGGACATGACGACGCTGACGACCCCGCGCATTCGGTCGGAGCGGGTCGACGAGAACCGGGTCCGGATCACCTACGATTCGGACCGGAACCTCTGTGACGTGGCTCGCGGTGCGATCCAGGGCGTCGCCGACCGCTTCGACGAGGACCTCGTCGCCGAGGAGCGGACCTGTATGCACGAGGGCGACGACGCCTGCGTCTTCGACATTCGGCGGCGAGTACCCGCCGAGGCGGACACGGCCGGCGCACACAGCGGGGAGGCGAATGACTGACTCGCTCGAGGCGGCCGGCGCGGACGCCTCGTCGCCGATCCCCGGGGCGATCCAATCGGATCGACCGGTCGGTTTCGCTCTCGCGGTCGCCGTGGTCGGACTGGTCGTCGTCGCCGTCGCGGCGGTCGCGCTCGGGGGACCGACCGCGGCCGTCTTCGGGGCTGGCGTCGCCGGCGTCGTCGCGACGGGCGCCACCGCGGCCGGGATCGCC
>NZ_JBPJSJ010000019.1:0-59702 GCF_051225675.1 Natrinema sp. CGMCC1.2065
GCCTCGAGCCGGCGACGCTGGCGGTCGCCGCGCTGGGGCTGGTCGCGATCGGCGTCGGGGGCGCGACCGCCGCGACGATCGGCGGCCCCGTCACCGCGGCCGGCCTGGTGATCGTCTTCGTCGGCGTCGCCGTTGCACTCTTGTTACTCGCTCGATAACGGTCGAAGCCGGGCTCAGTCGTCGACTTTGGTCGCCTCGAGGTCGCCCTCGTCGTCGAACCGTTTGGCCCGGAGGTATCGCGCTCGATAGCGGTTCGCGCCGTCGTAGACGTCGGCCTCGCGGATCTCGTCGGTGCGGCCCTCGGCGACGGCGTCGATCAGCTCCGTGAGCTGGTTGATTTCGCTGGTCGTCAACTCGAGTTCGTAGGTGTGTTCCTCCTCGGACTCGAGGGTCGTCCACTTGCGGGCGGCGGCGACGACGAGCGAACACGGCTCGCGACAGGGGAAGGGGCCGTCGCCGCCGTCGACGTCGAGGTCGTCGCCCGCCTCGTACTCCCACTCGCGGCGGCGGAGACACTGTGAGTCGACACAGCAGGCCTCGGCCATCCACGCGACGGCCTCGCGGGGGAGTTCGTCGATCACGTCGTAGATTCCCGTCTGGCGCTCGGCGGTCTCGAGCCAGTGGTCGACGTCGAGGTTCCCCCGCAGTTCGCGGTGCCAGTTGGCGCCGGTCGCGGGGTAGAAGAACTCGACCGTCTCGACGAGGTCGTCGCCCGAGAGGCCGGTGAAGGCCCAGCCGCCGGGCAGGGTCGGCGCGGTCTTTAACGGTCGGTAGCGGCCGTCCTCGTCGTAGGTCGCGAGTTCGCGCGCGTCCCGCGGATCGTCGTGGATCTCCAGGTCCGCGAGGTCGGCGTCGGCGTCGTCGACGTGCCAGAGGTCGTAGACGCGCTCCCCGTCGGGGTCGTCGACGTCGACGAAGCGGGCGGTGATCGAGAGCTGTCCCCACTCGCGGTCGATGCCGTCGCGGAGCGCGTCGTAGCGCTCGGGCACTGCGAGGGGATCTTCGCCGGCATCCGCGTCGCCCTCTCCGCTCTCGCTCCAGGGCCCAGTCGTCGCGTTGCCGGTCTCGGCGTCCGCGAGCGGCGCTCGCTCGCACCAGCGGAGGAACGCGCGGCGAGCGGTCCCCTCCCCGCCGACCCGTTCCTGCCAGTAGCGCCAGTTCGTGACGTACTCGTCGGCGGCGTCGAGTGCGCGCCGCAGTTCGTCCTCGTCGAGGCCGGTCCATTCGTCGTCCGGCGTCGCGAGCCGATAGCCGTCGTCGGCCTCCTCGACGCGGAGCCCGTCAACGGAGACGCCCGCCGACGCGCGCTCGAGGAGGGCGTCGAGATCCGCCGTCGCCACCGTCACGCGTCAGTCCCCCGCGCCCGCTCCCGCGTTCGGTTCCGGCTCCGCGACCGAGGCGGCCAGCTCACGGACCGCCTCGCGGGCGTCGCCGATGTCGGCCCCGGCATCCGCGGCCCGCTCGAGGACGACGTCGGCCATCAGGTCCTCGGTCCCGACGGCACCGGTGTACCAGATTCGGTGGCCGTCGACTTCGGCCGGCACGTCCCAGCCGAGCCGGTAGTCCTCGGTCAGGCCCATGTCCTCGGGGATGTCCTCCTGGGTGTGGTAGCCGTCGGCGATAAAGAGCGGGACGACGACGACGTCGTCGCTCTCGAAGTAGTCGGTGACGTCGTCGACCTCCGGCTCCTCGTCCATGAACAGGGCTTTCACCTCGTCGAAGCGGTCGCGCTCGGCGATGCGGTCGCTGTGGTACTCGATCGCCTTCGCGGAGTTCTCGTTGCGGTCGGTGCCGTGACCGACGACCGAGAGGCCGAACCCGTCGCCGACGTCCGGATCGCCCGTCGCCGTCTCGGCCCGCTGGACGATCACGTCGGTCATCGCGTCGTGGGTCCCGACCGGCCCGCAGTAGTGGATCGTCTTGCCCACGTCCTCGGCCTCGAGGGTGGCCTGCGAGGCGCTGGTGCCGTCGGACTCCCACTTGTCGGGGTCCCAGTCGTCGAGTCGGAGTTCCCGCGGGATGACCTGCTCGGTGAAGTAGCCCTCGCTGATAAACAGGGGGACGACGAACACCTCGTCGGACTCGAGCGTTCGGATGACCTCCCGGAAGTGGGGTTCCTCCTTCCAGAACGCCTCGCGGACCTCGTCGAACGCGCCCGTCTCGCGGATCGTGTCCGCGTGGGCGTAGGTGGGTTCCGAGGCGTCCGGATTCAGGTGCGATCCGTGTGCCGCGATGACCAGCGCTTGCATGCGCGACCGTTCGGACGGAGCCGGTTTATACCCTATGGAGAAGCACAATAGTTCCCCTTCGTCTGACGAACGAGAGTTTCGATATGGCTAAAACTGATTCTATAAATCGTAATCCGGCCGGGGAACGGTCACGTCCCGCGCGGCGTCACTGTTCGCTCTCCGGCACGGCGACCGTCGTCGTCGCCTCGCAGGTCCGCTCTCGTGCCCGCAGTTTCGCGACGGCGGTGTACTCGCCCGACTCGGGATCGGACCACTCCGCCTCGTAGGTCGTCGACCCGCCGGGCTCGAGGCGGTCCGAACTCAGCATCTGCGCGAAGGCCCGCCCCTCGCTGAACCGCCAGACTTCGGTGCCGTCGTCTACGACGAGAAACTCCGCCTTGCAGGCGTCGGCGAAATCGAGTTCGATCGCCGCCTCGCCCGCGTTGGTCACGGTGAACACGAACATGACGGCGTCTCTGGAGCCGTCGGCCGCCGTCTCGAGCGAACCCTCGAGGGTCATGGCTCCGTGTTGGGGGCCGTCGCGGATAGGTCTTGGCCGTCTCGAGCGCTCGGGCTCAGGACGTGACCCACTCCCGGAGGTCGCCGTCGACCTCGACCCGCTGGCCGATGTCCTCGAACGTGACGCCGCCGTAGGCGACGCTGCTGTCCGGGCCGACGTAGACTCCCACGGTGCCACAGTCGGCCGCGCGGGCGGTCGTCAGCGTCGCATCGACGCCCTCCCTGAACCGAAACGCTTGGTGTCTGGCTCCCGTCGCGGTGACTCCGGTCAGCTTCAGGTCGTCCATGTCGTCGAAGACGACCGCGTTCGTGAACGCGCCGTCGACGACGACGTTCGACACCGTCGCGCCGTCGAAGCCGGCCGCGTACAGCCCCGAGCCGGCGGCCGTCGCGTCATCGTCGGTCCTGATCGTGACGTTGCTGATCGTCAGCTCCCGCCGGCCGTCGGCGACGTGGCCCAGTGAGATCCCCCGCGCGTTGTCGATACACGAGACGGCGTCGATCGTCAGATCCGAGAAGCGGGAGCCGGTGTCGGCCCTGATAGCCGCATACCCGCAGCCGGTGATGTACCCGTCTTCGATCGTGATCGATTCGGTGCCGTCCCGGTGGATGTGAACGCCGTACTCGGGGCCGTTCGTCGGATCGATCTCGAAGTTCGCGAGCGTGCAGTTCCGCGTCGGGGTCCCGTCGTCGGTGACCAGCGACTCCCGCTTGCCATCCCAGACGCCGTTCACACCGGTGCCCGCGTTCTGGTTGTCGAACTGGACCGGCGCGTCGGAGTCGCCCTCGCCGCCGCGGGTCGCCCAGTAGCCGTCGACGGTGACGTTCTTCGAGGAGACGACGTCGACGTGGTGGTAGTAGATGCGGTCACCGTAGATCCCTTCCAACCGGACGTTTTCGGCGTGGGCGGGCATGATCCCGGTCGACTCCGGCGCGTCGATCCGGAGGTCGCGAACGCCCCAGTTCGACGCGCCGTCGTACCCCGTCGCGTCGAACCCCCTGTTCGAGAGGAGGGCTCGCCCCTCCTCGCCTTCGGGGCGGGGGCCCTCGAGGACCGTCGCCGAGCCCGCGCCCTGCAGGATCGTGTCGTCGCCGATCAGTGGCGTCCGCTCGAGCAGGTAGCGGCCCGGCGGGAAGTAGACGATCCCGCCGCCGGCCTCGTGAACCGTCTCGAGGAGGGCGTGGACGGCCGCCCCGACCTCGGTCTCGCCGTCGCCCTCGATCCCGTGTGCCTCGACGTTCCAGACGGGCGACTCCGCGGTGCTGGCGCGGGTCATCGTCGCCGCCTCGAAGTGGCTCGTTCCGGGGACCGGCCGCTCGGTGCTCCCCCGGCCGCCGAAGTAGACCCAGTCGCCACCGTCCCCGTCCCACCGCCAGGTGATCCCCTGGTCGGTGGCGTGGTAGAGTTCGTCGTCGTACTCGCCCGTCTCGGGCCGGTCGGCGATCGGTCCGCGGACGATGGCGTGTCGATCGACTGCCTCGACCGTATCGGTGTGGTCCCACTCGTCGCCCGGTTCGTACGTCCCGAGTCCGAGCCGCGGGGTTTCGTCGGCCACGCTCACTCGCCTCCGTAGTTTCGCCCGTAGGACTCGCCGTACGCCGGTCCGCCGAGGAGTCCGTCGGTACAGCCAGCAAGCGCCACGCAGCTACACGACGCCGCGCCGAGCAGCTCCCGCCGCCGCAGTTCCGAACCGTCCATACGGGGCGACTCTCTCGAGCCGACATATAGCCACGGGTCGTACGATTCGTCGCCTCGCCGGGGTCGACCGAGACGCTACGTCTATTTGCGCCCGGTCCCAACCCCCGGTCGTGCAACTGGTCGGCTACGAACCGAGCGGACGGGGATCGGCGCTGCTGGTCAGCGACGCCGACGCCGAGATCGACGCCCGCCCGCTCGAGGCCGGCGACGACCTCGCGTACTCGCTCGGCGAGCGCCACTGTGCCGGTACGATCGACGAGTCGGGGGTTCACGTCGCCTGCGATCGGCCGTCGGCGCCTCACTGCGAGTACCACACCAGCACGTGGGTCTGTGCCCGCTGTACCGGTACCTGCCTGAAAGACGAGATGGACTGTTACGAGGACCACGCGGTCTACATCGCCGCCTTCGCCCCCGATACGTTCAAAGTCGGCGTCACCAAACGCCAGCGGCTCGAGACCCGACTGCGCGAACAGGGGGCCGACCGTGGGGCCCACGTCCACACCGTCTCGAACGGCCGCATCGCCCGCGAACTCGAGGCCGAAATCGCCGAACGGCTGGTCGACCGCGTTCGGACGCCGGCGAAAGTCGCCTCGCTCGCCGCGACCGTCGACGAGGCCGGCTGGGAGTCGGTCCTCGCCGAGTTCGACGTCATCGATCGGTATCGGTTCGACTACGGGCTCGGTCTCGAGGCCCGGCCGGTCCGCGAGACGATCGCCTCGGGGACCGTCGTCGGCGTCAAGGGTCGACTACTGGTGCTGGAAACGGGCGGCACCGCCTACGCCGTCGACATGCGCGACCTCGTCGGCTACGACCTTGAGGGCGGGCGACCCGATCGGAACCTGCAGTCGTCGCTGGGGTCGTTCGGCACCTGATCGGGTCGGCCGGCCGCTGGACCGACACGCCACGGTCGTCGCGTTCGGTCCGCCGCGAGCGAGTCGAGGGCCGATATCCGAGACATGGCAACCCTTTTCCCCGCCGCACCAGAACCCGATTGTATGACGGACGACAACGACGCCCCCGACGACGGCGACGCCGGTGAGGAAAGCGAGGAGAAATCCTTCCGAGAGCGAGTCGAAGAGATCCGGGAGAAACGCGCCGAAGAAGGAGACGGCGAGGGCGAGCCCCCCGAAAGCCCGTTCGGCGGCGGTGGCGGCCCCGGCGGTCCCGGCGGCATGGGCGGTGGCAACCCGTTCGCACAGATGATGGGCGGCATGATGGGCGGCGGTCCCGGCGGCCCCGGTCCGGGCGGCCCCGGCGGCAGCGGACAGGACGAAAGCAACGAGGAACTCGTCCGCGAAGTCCGACAGATGCGTGACGAACTCCGCGACCAGACCCGCGCGCTCAAGCGGATCGCCGACGCGCTCGAGGACCAGTAACACCCGCGCCGTTTTCGCCGTTTTCCGTTCCCGAGAGTCCAATAGTAGCTCTTGAAAGTCACCGGACACCCGATCGCAGGACAGCGTTGCGATCGGTGTGAATCGTTTCGAGAGCAACTACCGCTTCGACGCTACTGTCTGACCCGGAGCCGGCCCTGCTCGTCGTAGCGGAAGCCGGCCGACTCGAAGGCCGCCTCGACCGCGTCCTCGTCGACCTCGCCGTCCGTGCCGAGGAACGGCGTTTCCGGATCGGTGCCGTTCCACTCGAGGCTCTCGGGAACCCACTCTTCGGTCACGGGCGTAGCGATGGGACGCGCGTAGCCCTGGAACACCTCGTCGACCAACCACTCCTTGTCGATCAACTGTGCGATGACACGGCGGAATCGGGGATTGCTGAACGGCGCGTCCCGCGCGTTGAACCCGAGACAGTAAAACGACCACGACGGGGACTCGAGGACGCGAGTACTGCCGGACTGATCGACGCTGCCGACGACGTTCGTCTCGAGGGGTGATGCCGTCACGTCAGCGGTGTCGTCGATGACCCGCTGGACGGCCGACCCTGGTGGATCGATACTGACGGTCAGTTCGTCGACGCTCGGTGCCGGGAGGGCGACACCCGATCGCAGCGTGAAGTGGTCGTCGAACCGCTCGAGCGTGAGTCCGTCGCCTTCGGTCCGACTCACGAACTGGAACGGCCCGCTCCCGATCGGTTCGATATTGTCCGTTACGACCGCTTCCGTGGTTCCCTGCGCGATGGTCGCGCCTCCCGGTCCGTTCGCGTCGCTGGCCCGCTCGCGCCAGATATGTGCGGGGAGGATCGGGACTAGTAGCGCCCGTTCACCGACCGGCCGGCCGGCGTCGATCCGCAACTCGAGCCGATCGCGGTGGACGACGTCGACCGAGTCGACGGCTTCGACCAGCCCGCGGTATCGGGGCGCGGGAGCAGAAGTCTCGGCGTCGTCGGGGTGCATGTCCGCGAGGAACCGATAGGTAAAGGCGACGTCTTCGGCCGTCATGGGCTCGCCGTCGTGGAACGGACAGTCGGTCCGGAGTCGCACGTCGATCGTCCCGGCGTCCCACTCCCACGAGCGGGCAAACCAGGGTTCGATCTCGCCGTCGGCGGTTTCGGTCGCCAGCGAGTCATACAGTAAATCGACGAACGGACCTTGGCCCCGATAGTCGACCGCAAGCGGATTGAGGTTCGTCGTCGGCCGGGAGTCGGTATGCGTGACCCGCAGCGTCGAGACGTCCGGTGTCGGGTCGAGGTCGAGATAGCCCTGCGGGGTCGCAAGCGCGCGTTCGTCCCAGTCGAACCGATCGGTCCTGACCGCGCGGTGTTGGTCCGGAATACAGATCGGAACGAACGGCTGTTCGATCGCGACTGCCTCGAGGACGTCCGTGACGGCCTCGCGGCGCTTTTCACCCTCGAGTTGGCGCTGGGTCTCGAGGGAGTCATCGACGGTCAGGTTGGTGTACCCGAAGGGGTTCTGCCAGCCCGATTCGTCGGTATAGACCGAATGCAACGCCTCGTAGAGGAAATCCGGGTCGGTTCCGCCCGGATGCTCGACGATACAGATGTCGAACTCGTGATCGTACAGCACCGTCCGGCGGAAATCGACCGGGGATCGGATATCGAACGAGACGTCGATGCCGACCGCCTCGAAGACGTCGGCCAACTCCCGGGAGAGCCGAATGCTCTCTCTGTCGCTGTCCGTGGGGAGGGTCGTGATCGTCAGCGAGAGTTGATGGATGTTGTCCGGCATGAGAATGTCCCGAACTTGCCGAATGCATCCGCTGGTCGAAACCGTCAGGCCGGCCGCCGCCGCCAAGGCGCCCCGCCGACTGACGCTCAGGCCGCCATCACCGGGGCCCGTTCGGTTCGGTGCGGCTGATCCTCCGTTCATTTCGTTCGTTTATCATAGTTGAAGAGCCACGATATAACAGTATTGCGCTCAGTCAACGGCCGACGATCGCCGGACGGCTTCGGCCGGCTGCCGCTGGTCACTCTTCCCGGTGAAGCCAGGGGAGTCGGTCGCTGAGCCGCTCGAGGCGGTCCCCGAACAGGTCGGACAGCGACCAGCGGTCGACCAGTTTGTCCGAGAGGACGACACAGGTCGCTGCGAGGACCAGCCCTGCAGCGACGTCGATCCCCCAGTGGATCCCCAGATACATCGTCGAGAGCGCGACGCTTGCGCCCAACACGACCGCGATGGGGAACCACTTGGGGTACGCCGAGCGCGTCATCGACGCAAACGCCGCGACGGTCGCCGACAGCGAGGTATGCAGCGACGGGAAGACGTTGGTGTTGGTGTTTACCTCGCGGGTAAGATACTGGTACTGGGGGTTCGTGTCGTACAGCATCCGCTCGGTGAGTTCGGCCGGCATCACGTTCCGTGGCCCGTACGCGATGATGAGGATATACAGGACGAGCCCGATCGCGTAGTTGAGGGCGTAGGCGGTCAACAGCCGACGGAAGATCCGCGTATCAGAGAGCATGAAGTACGCGATGACCGGAAAGATCAACAGGAACGTGTAGCCGAAGACGTAGACGGACGCGAAGTATGCCGTCAGCTCCGGCGTCTCGACTGACTTGAACAGGAGGATGAACTCCCCCTCGACGTTGTAAAACGTCGCGGTCAGATGGACCCCGATCTCCCGAGAGAGTTTCGGTGCCGTCTGTCTGGCGACGCGGTTTATCAGGAGAACGACGAGCAAGACGGCGATGACCGGCGCGTTCGTCCGCAAGCGGTCACGCCACTCGGCTCGAGTCCGGACGAGTCGCTCACGGCCGATAAAGACGAGGACCGAAACCGGGAGCAAGATCCCGATAACGAGGGCGACCTGTGTCAGCACCTCGGCGAGCATCGCTGTTAGTAGCCTCCAAGCAACCGTCCGTTATCATCGTATCGGAAGCCGGCCGTTTCGAAAGCGGACTTCGCGGCTTCGACGTTGAGACGACCGTTCGAGCCGACGAACGGCGTCACTGGGTCTTCTCCACTCCACTCGAGGCGCGACGGAACCCAATCGTCGGCCACCGGCGTCGCGGTCGGCGTCGCGTAGTCGTAAAAGACCTCGTCGACGATCGTTTCCTTGTCGATCAGTTGCGTGATCGCCCGCCGGAAGTGGGGATTACTGAGCGGGGCGTTACGGACGTTGAATCCGATATGATAGAAGCTCCGGTGGGTGGCGGTCAGTTCCGTGATATCCGACGAATCGGGAATTCCGCCAATGGCGTACGCGTCGAGAATCGAGGCCGTCAGGTCACCGCTGCCGTCGGAGACTCGTCTGACCGCCGCCGCGCTCCCGGGCTCGATAGTGAACCGGAGCCCCTCTGTGACCGGCTCGCCGAGGTCGACGTCCTCCCGCAGCGTGAAGTGATCGTCGTATCGCTCGAGGACCAACTGTTCGTCCTCGGTGTGGCTCTCGTACCGGTAGGGACCGCTCCCGACCGGCGGGATGTGATCCCCGGTGACGGCCACCCACCGGCCCTGTGGCGCGGAGAACTCGCCGCTTGCCGCCCGTTGATCGATCAGTTCCTGCCATACGTGTTTGGGGAGGATCGGCACGGTCAGTGCCCGTTGCCCGGCTGGCGTTTCGCCCCGCAGGGTGATCGTCAGTCGGCGGTCGTCTTCGATCTCGACCGATTCGACCATCTCGACCTGCCCTCGATACCTCGGTGCCGGCGATTCGGGCGCTCGTCCGAGCGACGTGTCCTCGAGGAACCGGTAGGTAAAGGCCACGTCGGAGGCAGTCAGTGGCTCGCCGTCGTGGAACCGACAGTCCTCCCGGAGCGTGATCGAGACGGTCCGCCGCTCGTCGCCGCGTTCGTCGGCGTTCGCGTCGTCTTTCTCGCCGTTCGTGTCGTCGCCCGATGCTGTTTCGGACGGCGTCGCGGACCACTCGACCGACTCGGCGAGCCAGGGGACGAGTTCGCCGTTGCGCTCGCTCAACAGCGAGTCGTAGAGCAGGTCGATCATCGTCTCCCGCTCTCGTGCCGTCGCCGAGAGGGGATTGAGGTTCCGCGTCATGCGACTGTCGGTTGCGAGGGCATGGAGCTGGCCATCGCCCTCGAGCCCGAGATAGCCGTGTCGACTGCCGAGCGTTCCCTCGTCCCAGCCCTCGAATCCGTCGGTCCGTGCGATGCGGTGTTCGTCGGGGAAACAGATCGGTTCGAACGGTTTCTCCTGGGCCAGTCCGTGTAGGACCGACCCGAGGCGTTGCTTTCGTTGCTCGCCATCGACCCGACGCTGTTCCTCGAGGAGGGTATCGAAGTACATGTTGGCGAACCCGAACGGGTTCTGCCACCCCCGTTCGTTGGCGAACGTAGAGTGGAGGGCGTCGTAGAGGAAGTCGGGGTCGTAGTCGGCGGGGTGGCGGCCGACGTAGAGATCGAACTCCTGATCGATCAGGACGGTCTTCAGTAGCTCCGATGGCGAACGCATGTCCAATGCGACGTCGATACCAACGGCCTCGAGGTTCGCCTCGAGCCGGCGGGCGATCTGGATGTTTTGCCGGTCGGCGTCGGCCGGCAGCGTCGTGATCGAGAGTGTCATCTGGTTGTCTCCCGCCTGTTCGACGACGTTTCGGACGCTGTCGATACAGCCGCCTGCCGTCACCGCGGCGGCGGCCGCGCCGGCGGCCAGAAATGAGCGCCTGCTAACGCCGTTGTCGGGCGAAGATGGGGACCAATTCATTCCGTTCTCTTGCACCTCTTTGTATGCGATATATAACAGTACTGCGTACTACTACCGAATACGTGGACGGGTAAAGAATCTTTTCAATCGACGGTACATTCGCCGTGATCGAGGGCTTGGTTCTCGTTCCCAGGGGACATGGGTGCCGGGCGGTCAGTCCGGAGCGCAACATGGATACGTCGACCGACGAACACACGCGTATGGACATCGCGGCCGAGCGGATCGAGCGCCTCCACGACCTCGCTCGAGCGGCGGCCGCGGACGGTGAGGACGACCGGGCTCGGTACTACGTCCGACTCGCCCGACGAGTCGCGGAGCGAAACCGACTGTCGCTCCCACGGCGGTTTCGCCGGTTCACCTGCGATCGGTGCGACGCATATCTCCGGCCGGGGACCAACGCTCGCGTCAGGCTACAGGACGGCCACGTGGTCATCACCTGTGACTGTGGTGCCCACGCCAGATACCCCTACGAGGAGTGACCCGATGTCGACGCGTTCGCGCGGGCGCGTCCCCATCCGAATCGCGAAGATTGAAACGGCTCGCTTCGTTACACGGGGCCATGGATACAGCAGAACGCAAGCGCCGCGCACACGATCTCGATGTTACCGTCTGGGTCGGCAAGAGCGGTGTCGACGCCGTCGTCGACGAACTCAACGACCAATTGGACGATAGAGACCTCGTGAAGGTGAAGTTCCTGCGTGCGGCCCGTGCCGGCAGTTCGACCGCGGAGAAGGCCGCCGACCTCGCGGACCGCGTCAACGCCGATCTCGTCGAGACGCGCGGTCATACCGCGGTGCTGTACCGATGACCGGTGGTGCGGTCGGCGCATCGCTGTCCGGGATCGTCCTGGGCGTGATCGGTGAGACGCTCGAGGATGCGGGGCTCACGGCAGCGCAAGCCGGGGTCGCCGAGAGTGGCATCCGATTTCTGGCCGCGCTCGCCGCGATCTGGTTCGTCGGGCGGCTCGTTTTCGTTCCGCTGGTCGGTCGTGCCCTCGACCGGCGTGAACTGGACGAACACGCCAAGAACCCGCTGTTGATGCTCACGCGGTTCGGGGTCGCGTTTCTCGCGTTCGCGGTCGCCTTCGGCTTCGCCGGCTTCGGAAACTTCCTGGTATCGATGGCCGGCATCGCCGCCGCCGGCGCGCTCGCGATCGGCCTGGCGATGCAGGACGTGATCTCGAACTTCGTGGCGGGCGTGTTCATCTACACCGACAAGCCGTTCCGGATCGGCGACTGGATCGAGTGGGATAACGGTGATTACTCAGGCGTCGTTGAGGACATCAGCCTCCGGGTCACCCGTGTACGAACGTTCGACAACGAACTGCTTACCGTCCCCAACTCGGCGCTGACCGACGGCGTCCTCAAAAACCCCGTCGACGCCGACAAGCTCCGCCTGAAGTTCGTCTTCGGGATCGGCTACGGCGACGACATCGAGCGGGCGACCGAGATCATCGTCGACGAGGCCGAGCGCCACCCCGATATCATGGACGACCCCGAGCCCTCGGTCCGACTGACGGAACTCGGTGACTCCGACGTCGGCCTCCAGTCGCGGTTCTGGATCGCCGACCCCTCGCGCGCGGACTTCGTCCGCATCCGCGGGGAGTACGTCACCGCCGTCAAACGCCGCTTCGACGAGGAGGGCATCGACATCCCCTACCCCGTTCGCACCCTCGAGGGCGGACTCAGATTCGAGAGCGGCGACGGGCAAAGCGTCGTCCAGCCGGCCGAATAGGACTCACCACTCCTCGACAGTCGTGTTTTCCGGCGGCTCGAACGCGAACCGCTCGTCCTCGAGGCCGACGTTGAACGAGATCGACTCGTACTCCATACGCAACTCGTAGCGGTCGCCGCTCGGGGTTTCGTACACCAGTCGTTCTTTCAGCGGGTAGTCGTACTCCGTATCGATCCAGAGACGCTGCTCCACGACGTCGATCTCGTCCGTCGGGTCGCCCGTCTCCAACGGGTAGACGAACTCGGTGTTGCCGACGATCAGGGACACGTCGCGTTCGACGGTCTCGTTTTTCGCCTCGACGGCGAGGACGTGGGCCTCCCGGTCCGCGACCCGGTCGGTGCCCCGGTACTCGAGGTCGTAGAGGCTGCTGACGTTCGCCGCCATCTCGGCACGACTCGAGCGGACCGCCTCGCTATCGAATCCGTCGGGCGCCTCGAAGTGCTGTGTGACGTTCGCGTCGGAATAGTAGAGCCAGTTGTCGGTGGCGTTCGACACGTACAGGTTTCCGACCACGACCGGGTCGGAGGCCTCGACGACTTCGCTTCGCTCGTCGACGTAGGGTCGTCTCTCGATCCGGAGGACTTCCGTCACGGTTCGGTTCCCGTCGGTCATCTCGACCCGTCGCACGCCTCGGAGATCCTCGAGGTCCTCGCTGTGGACGTACGCACCCTCGAAGACCGCTTCGGGGTCGGGATCGTCGGTCTCGCGTTCGGGGTCCTCGAGCGCCACACAGCCGGTCAGCAGGACGCTGACGACCAGGACGCCGAGGACGGCCGCGAGTCGGCGACTTGTCATTACCGTAGTCACTCGGACCGTAGTAGTAATCTTTACCCTTCTGTAATCCGGGTTGAGATAACGACCGTCCATCGGGAAACGGCCGGGAGGACGGCTCGAACGACAGTGAGAGCCGTCCGACTCTACGGAAGAGCAAGCTCTTCCGAGCAGCGAGGGACCGCGGTCCCTCGAGCAGTCGGCGCTACGCGCCGACGACCTCGCGGACGCTGCGCGTCCGCTCAGCGAGGGAGGGCAGGCGGCTACCCGATACGACCGCGAGCGCCGGAGGCGCGAGCGGGCCGACGACTGATCCGGAGCGAGCGGCTGCGCGGCGCTACGCGCCGCGAACGGACGAGCGGTGAAACCGCGAGTCAGCGAGTGGAGGGGAAGGAGGAGTGCTTTTGATCGACCTTTTACCGAGTGAGCAAGGCGCGCAGCGCCGCCGCTCACGCAGCGTAAAAGGTCGGTGAGTATGAATGCGGACGACCGCGGTTGCCCGGCGTTCCGACCGGGGGAATCCCGGTTGCCTTCTCCACCCCGCGACCCGGCGAGCGACAGGTGTCCGGCGGTCCACTGCTCGCTTCCGCGCCTGATGGGCTGTCGCCGGCTAACCACGATGGGACGTCCCTGCGGACGGCCATCGTGGACCGCTGTCCCCGACGGACGAGGCTTCCATGTTGGCTCCCGGGGCCCCGGTCGGTCTGACCGGACGCCCGCGGCGTTCGGTCCCCGCTAATGACCATAGCGCGGGTAACGAGCAGGGCCAAACTGCCCGACCTAGTCCACTCCTACGTAGGGGGTGGGAACTTAAGGACCTTTCGTCTCCATCGCTCGAGTCCGGTGACGGCGGCCGCCCGTCGCAACGCGGTGAGTGCTGTCCGATCGTCGTACCCGCTCCCGACCGGTTGCCGGGCCGGTCCGGATCCGGTTGGTATCCGATCGCGTTCCAGGGCCCTTTCACAATATATATTCACCCAACGGCCACGTATGGGTTTCAATTGGGGAATGTTGTGCCAAGAAACAGTTATATCGTGTAAACAGACTCACTCGAGTAACCGATGACATCCCAGTCCCGCCGCCCGACCGACGGCCGACCGATAGCCGGTCCGTGGTCGGGAGATCGACGGAGCGGTATCGACAGCCCCTCGAGCGCGTCCCTGCCGTTCGTGATCCGAGGGGTGCGATGACGGTGTCCGGCTTCGAGTCGCCGATCGCGGACCTCCCTCGCGGCTCCGACGGCCTCGCGACGACCGACGACGCGCTGTCGCGGCTCCGCGAACGGCTGCCGACGTTTCTCGAGCGGATGGTGGCCGACGCCGGCGCGGAGGGAGTCGTCGTGCCGCTCGACGGCGGGGTCGAGACGGCGCTGGCGGCGACGTTCGCCGTCGATGCGGTGGGACAGGACCGCGTGACGGGGCTTGTGATGCCGGCGTTTCTGAGCCACGAGGCGGTGTCGCGCAACGCGGAAGCAGTTGCGACGTCGCTGGAAATCGACCACAGTCGCCTGCAACTGCAACCGGTCCTGGCGGCGTTTCAGGAGACGATCGGCGGGTCGTCCGGGCCGGCCGACGACCTGGTCGCGACCACCAACGCGCTGTCGCGGCTCCGGATGACCTGTGCCTACTACGTCGCGAACGCGACGGACGCGCTCGTCGTGGGCCCGATCAACCGCACCCAGTACCTGCTCGGCTCGGTCGCGAAACACGGCGAAACGGGGGCCGACTGTCTCCCCTTCGCCGACCTCTACCGGGCCGAACTCGAGGCCCTCGCTCGAGCCGTCGGGATCCCGGAGGATCTGACGGTCGAAGCGGCGGGCTCGCCGTTACATCCCGGCGGGTCGCCGGCGACAGGGCTTGATACCGATCCCGAAACTGTCGATCGGATCCTCCGGCGGAGAATCGACGAGGGCGTCGACGCGGGAACCGTCGCGGACCGGACCGGCGTCGAGACCGAGACCGTCGAGCGACTCGCGGCGTGGGTCGAGCGGACGCGTCACAAGCGTCGCCGGCCGGTGCGGCCGTCAACGCGGATCTGACGCCGACTCGAGCGGGGCTGCCGCCGATGAGGCAGTTTCGGGACGGCCCCTCGACCGCTCGCGGCGACCGCTTAGGTCGTGGTATCGGTTTCGCGAAGCGCGTGCAGGCCCGCACTCGCGAAGAACACGGTGCCGCCGACGACGGGCGCGATACCGATTCCGGTGCCGCTCGTCGCGCTCGATCGGTGTCGCCATAGGTGGCTCCCGTCCGCGCCGTCGTAGGCCGATACCGTGTCTAGACCGCTCACGTAGACGGTCCCGTCGGCGACGACCGGCGGATCGGGTTCTTCGGTGGGAGTCGTCCACCGTTCCGATCCGGTCTCGGCGTCGAACGCGGTCAGTTGCCAGCCGTTCGTGACGTATAGCGATCCCCCGGCGACCGCCGGTGAGGAAACGGGGTCCGACCCGGATCCCTGACCGCCGTGTTCGATCGGTTCTCGCCATCGAAGCGTTCCGTCTCGGTCGAACGCGGCGACGGTTCCGTCGCCGACGGGGGCGTAGACGGCTCCGTCGACGACGGTTGGCGAACCGGTGATATCGGCCTCGAGGTCCCGCGTCCACTGCCGCTCGCCGTCGGCCGCCGACAGCGCGACGAGTTCGGTTCCGCCCTGATAGACCGTCCCTCCACCGACCGCCGGCGGCGTCGGCCAGAATCCCCCGTCGTCAGCGAGGGGAGCGGTCCAGCGCTCGCGCCCCGTCTCGAGGGCGAGGGCGACGAGCGTCGGCGGGTCGGCGTACGTGGTCTCGATCGCGTACACCGTCCCGTCGGCGACCGTGATCCTGTCGGCGAAGTCGTGGCCGACCCGCCAGCGATCGTCCCCCGAATCGGTCGCGATCGCGACGACCGTTCCTCCGATAGAGAGGACGGCCGTTCCGCCGACGACCGCGACCGGGCCGGCGACGTTGGTTCCAGAATAGGACCGTTCCCACTCGATGTTGCCCGTCGAACCGTTGAGGGCGTAGACGACCGTCTCCGTGCCGTCGTCACCGACCGAGTGGCCTTCGGCGACGTAGACCGTTCCGTCGACGACCGCCGGCGGGCCGATATTGTAGGACGGGTCGTCGGCCCCCTCGTGGAACGTCCAGACGGCGTCGACGTCGTCGACCGGGCCGGCGCGAGCCGTGCGACCGACGTGGGTCGGGCCGTACTGGTGCATGCGGTATGGGTCGGCGTCGGTCAGCGCGTCGCGCAACTCGGCGGTCGCGTCGGTCGACGCGTTCTCAGTCGTCGACTCCGCGGCGTCTCGCTCGTCGTCGAGAACGCCGAGACAGCCGGCCAGTCCGGTCACGGTCGCCACCCCCGCCGCGGAGAGGAGGTCTCGCCGACGCCGGCCGTCCGTCTGCGATCCCCTCGTGGAATTCATGCACGGTGTTGTGTCTCGGAGTTACATATATACGGTGCTGTCAGCCGGCCGCGACGAAGCGAGACCGCGGGGGGACCGGTCACTCCGCTTCGATCCCGGCCTCGAGCCCGGCATGTCGATCGGAAGGACGAACTCGTCGTCCGACGGAGGAAAAGGCCCATTAGCGCTCCGACACATCGTCCGGTTATGGGACTTGGCAGCACTGCAAAGAAGATTCAGGGCCTCTCGGACCGCGCCGAAGCGATGTACAAGCAGGTACAGAAGCTCCAGAACCGGATAACGGGACTCGAGGAGGAAATGGACGAGACCCACGACACGGTCACACGCATGGACCACCAACTCACCGAGCAGCGCGCACTGTTGCTGGCGATCGCCGAAGAACAGGGGATCGACGGCGAGGAAATCCTCGCCGAGGCGGCCATCGACGAGGCCGAACTCGCGGCCGAGGAGACCGACGAATCGACAGCGAGCGACGCATCCGAGTCGACGGCGAACACGGCGAGCGAACCCACGGACACAACCGCCGAGTGAAACGGTGAGACGGCTGTCACGCGGTGTCTCCATCGCAAACGTGTTTCTCCGGCTCGAGGTGACCCAACGACTGCGTTGGAGAGCCGCCGGGACGGCAGCGTCGACGCCACCGGAGTCCGATAGTGGCGGCTCACCTTCGCTGTCCGGTCGATCGTAATCGTTTCTCACCGGCACCCTCGGATATCCGCCGTACCGGTCGTAATAATAAGAGCTAACAACGGAAGCAACATTTGCCAGCACGATGACGACCCACGAGCAGCCGGTGGATTCGGTCCTCGAGACGATCGGTCGAACGCCGCTCGTCCGCCTCCGAGGCGGGGCCGGAGACGTATCGATCTACGCCAAACTCGAGTCGTTCAACCCCGGTGCCAGCATCAAAGACCGCATCGGGAAGTACATGCTCGAGCGAATGCTCGAGCGTGGCGACGTTCCCGCCGGCGGGACGATCGTCGAGCCGACGGCCGGCAACACCGGGATCGGGCTGGCGATCGCGGCCAAGCAGCTGGGACTCGAGGCGGTCTTCGTCGTTCCCGAGCGGTTCAGCGTGGAGAAACAGCAGTTGATGGCCGCACTCGATGCGGAAGTCATCAACACGCCGACCGAGGACGGCATGGACGGTGCCATCGCCCGGGCACAGCAGTTGGCCGACGAGCTGGACGACGCCGTCGTCCCCCAGCAGTTCTCGAACCCGCTAAACGCCGAAGCACACTACGAGACGACCGCCCCCGAGATCTACGACGCGCTGGATGGACGGGTCGGTGCCGTCGTCGTCGGCTGTGGAACGGCGGGGACGCTCATGGGAATCGCCCGCTACGCGCTCGAACAGGACCCAGAGACACACGTCGTCGCGGTCGAACCCGAGGGCTCGGTCTACGGGGAACTCCTCGGCGACGAGCGCGAGGAAGACGAGTACAAGATCGAGGGGATCGGCACGCACGACACCACGACCAACGAACTGTTCGATCCCGAACTGGTCGACGACGTCAGTGCTGTCTCGGATCAGGACGCCCACGACGAACTCGTCCGGCTCGCCCGCGAGGAGGGCCATCTGGTCGCCTCGAGTGCGGGTGCCGCGAGCGTGGCCTCGAAACGGGTCGCCGAACGGATCGCCAACGGCGACCTCGACGTCCCCCACGAGACCGTCGCTACGATCTTCCCGGACTCGAGCGAGCGCTACCTCTCGAAGGGCATCTATCGGTCGTTCGAGGAGTGGACGTCGTAGGCCGACACCGTCGTCGGGCCCTGGGCCGCCGGTAACCAGTACACTCTTTGCGGTCCCCGAAACCACTGGGGATATGAGCCGGCTGCCCGACGCCCTCCCGGACGACGCACTCCCGTCGGCCCTCCACCCGACGCTCGAGGCCTACGCCGACCAGGGGGGACTGCTCGGGGCGTTCACCTACTTCTTTACCTATCTCGAGACCCGCGACGAGGTCCTCGCAGAAACGCTCGCGTCGATCCCGACGGACCTGTTCGTGACGAGCGCGCTCCACGACGATGCGATCGACGAGATCGACGCCTGGGACGATCGCAAGCGACGGCTGAACGAACACGTCACGACCGGCGACCTCGTCTTCGCGAACGTCGCCGCCGCCGTCGCCGATGCGCCGGCCGACGTCGATCTAGGCCACGCCCTCGAGACCGTCCGCGAGATCGGTGCGGGCCAGCTCGCCGAGGAGTCGTTCGACGCCGCGGCGGCGACCGTCGACGACGCGATCGCGCGAGTCGACGAACGCGGCGGCCGCTGGGGCGATCTCGCGGTCGAACTCGTCGCGGCCACCGGCGGCTACACGGCCGCACAACTCGCGTCGATCCGAACCATCGCGACGGACGGCCTGTTCGTGTTGACCGTCATCGACGATCTGGCGGATCTCCCGGAGGACGTCGACAACGGCGTCGCGACGCTTCCGGTCGTCCTGTTCGAGGGCGATCCCGACGCGTACCGGTCGACGACCGCCCTGGTCGACGATCTCCTCGCGTCCGACGTTCCCGACCGGCTCGAGGCCCTCGTTGACCGTCGCCGGGCCGCGATCGATGCGGCGGCTACCGACCTCCACGCGTCGCTCGACTACTCCGATGAGACACTGCTCGAGGCCGCCGCACTCGCGCTCCAGTGGTACTGCGAGACGGTCTGTTCGGTCCCGGTCGCCGAGACGGTCCCGCAGACCCGTCGTGAGGCGATCCGCGAGGGGGTATCCGGTGGGGAGGCGTCGACGCGGCAGTTCGTCGCCGAGCGTGCCGCCGACGCCCCCGTCGCGATCGAGCCCGACGCGATCGCGGGAACCCTCGCCGGCCTCCCCGACGAACCGCTCGTCCGGACGGCGATCCGACTCGAACACCTCGAGTCAGTCGTCGACGACCGCATGCATACGACGGTCGAGGACGCGCTCGCGGACCTTCGTACTGCATCGACGCCGGCCTCGTAAGGACCCACTCAACCGTCGGCTCAGGCGACGAGCCGGCGGTGCTGGACCTTCATACACCGATCCTGGACGACGGCCCGCCCCGCCGTCTCCGCGCGGGCCGCCGCCTCGTCGTCGCGGATTCCCTGCTGCGTCCAGATGACGTCGACGTCGTCGCGCTCGAGGGCCGCGTCGACGATCCCACTTACCTCCTCGCTGGGCCGGAAGATACAGACGACGTCGATCTCATCCTCGACATCGGCCAGCGAGTCGGAGACCTCGCGGCCGAAGATCTCCTCGGCGTAGGGGTTGACCGGGATCACGTCGTAGCCGTGATCCAGCAGGTACTTCGGCACGTCGTGGGCCGCCTTGCCGGGCGTACTCGAACAGCCGACGACGGCGATGGTGTCGGACTCCAGGATCTCCTCGATCTCCGCTGCGGTGTCGACTGGCATGATACCCGAAGGTACGCGGTCCTCGCTGAAACGTTTCGGGGTCGATCGGTTGGGGACCGACCGGACTCGAGTCGATCGATCGTCACGGAAAACCGAAGCCAGTGGACGCGAACGGAGCCGGGAGTTCGGAACCGGTTACGCCGAGAAGCCGGCGGTCCGGATCTCGGGCTCCTCGCCGTCGGCCGTCTCCTCGAGTTCGATGACGGCGTCGAACAGCTGTTTGAGCGTGTTCATGGTCTGGTCGTCGTGGGCAGTCGAGTCGATGACGTAGACGCCCATGGCGTCGGCACTCTGGATCCGGCCCGTGAAGACGTGGAGGAACCGAAAGACCGTCTGGAGATCGGAGTACATCAGCAGTGTCGACACCGAGTGCAAGAGGACGCGATTCCGAGTCAGCCCGCGGGTCTCGTAGAAGTCCTGCAGGAACTCCGAGAGCTTGATCCCGATGCCGGTCATGTCGACCGGGGAGGAGGCGTACTTGATCCGTGGGTCGTCGTCGATCGTTCCGATACCGCGTTGTTTGGTGACACAGTCGACGACGCCGATATCCGGCTCGACGCCCTCGCCGACGTGGTCGTCGAGGCTCTCGAGGACCTTGTCGGCACTGTCTTTGGTAGTGACGACGATCGAACCGTCACCACGGGCCGCACCGCTCGCGAGGATATCGAAGGCGATCCGCCGTTTCCCCGTCAGTGGCGGACCCGCGACGAGTACGTTCGTTCCCGGATCGATTTCGACGTCCGGAAGGACATCTGCGAGGTCATACATACGGAATACTCACATCCATCGCCGTAACGACGAGCTGGTACCACAGCCCACTCCGACTGCCGGCGTATGGTATGAAGATACGCGAAGCAGCTTATAGTACTTTTGATAACGTAGCTGGCGTCTCGCACTGTCTTCGCACGCTGAACGAGGCCGTCGACGGGTCGGTCCCACCACTCGCTGGGCGAACCGGCTCCGGTCAATCGGCCCGTGTCTGCGATGTGTATCCGACGGCCCGCCGGCCGCGACTACAGCGCGCTTCTCGATACCGTCGGCGTGTCCTACACCAACAGGGGGACCTCGAGGGCGGCTCGACCGACGATAAACGCCAGCGCGGCCAAGAACATCCCGTACTTGAGACGCGACTGGCCGGTCGTCGGATTCGCGAAACTTTCGTAGGCGGCCAGTAGCATGACGGCATCGGCCGGTGCGACGACGAGCAGGTACGCGACGCCGAAGTAGCCACGGAGGAACGGAATCGGGCTGGCGACGACGGCGACGACCAGCAGGACGGCGGCGACGACCAACGCCTTCCGCTCCCCGATCGCGATCGGGAGCGTGTTCAACCCCTCCTCACGGTCCCCTTCGATGTCCTCGACGTCTTTGATGATCTCGCGGGTCAGCGTGGCGATCGCCGCCAGTACGAAGAGGACCACGGCCGGTGCGATCTCGCCGACTGCCGCAGCGCCGAAGAGGAACGTGCTTCCGACGAGATAAGCGACGAGCGCGTTCCCGAGACCCGGCAGCCCCTTGAAGAACTCGGTGTACGCGACCAACGCGAGGAGGTTGACGCCCGCGATGGCGATCGCCGTCGCCGGAAGCGTCACCGCGAGCGCGACCGCGCCCGCAAAGAGGAGGACGCTGAACGCGAGCGCACCGCGCGGGCTCACCGCACCACGGGGGATCGCCCGCCCGGGCTGGTTGATTCGGTCGATCTCCCGATCGAAGTAGTCGTTGATCGCGTTTCCCGCACCGACCGCCAGCCCCGTGGCCGCGACCGCCGCAGCGACCGCGAGCGGCTCCCCCGCCACCCCACCGGCGACGAACGCTCCGATGAACGTCAGGGCACTCGCCGCGATCACGTTTACCGGCCGCGTCAACTCGAGCAACCCGCGACCCGTCTCACCGACAGTCATACGCTCGAGTGGTCATGCGGGCTGGTTAAACGGTACGGTCCGGTCCCGGCGACGGATCATCCCGGAGACGATCGCACGCATCGCTCACGCGATCGGTGACGGGAGAGAAGGCGTCGCGGCTCGCGTCTCAGCGCCACTCCTCGAGATCACAGAGGACGTCAGCATCGATCTCGAGCCATTTGCTCACCCGGTCGTCGCCGCTCGCGTCGGCCGGCACGGCCGTCCAGCTCCCCTCGTCGTCCGAGAGCAACTCGAGGGGCGTCGCGCCGGATTCGACCTCGTCTGGGACGGGGGCTTCGGTCTCGCTCATGCTATACGTAGCCGTTGCAGCTACAAAACAAAGACCCCCGCCGCTGATTGTCACCGACTGAAAACTCTCGAGCGGCGAGCGTGGTGGTGTCTATCGAAACCGGCCCGAATCGAGTGACTTATATGGACACATCGGAAATGAACTCGTGCGGGCGCTTAGCTCAGCCTGGACAGAGTACTTGGCTTCGGACCAAGCTGCCGCGGGTTCAAATCCTGCAGCGCCCATAGATTTGAGCGGCGATAATCGCCCGACGGCGGGGCGATTATCGGTCGAATGGGCACATTTTTGCTTTCGTTCGATCATCGATTGAGTGGTACTCTCCACGGGAGTTCGCGTACAACCAAACTGGTCGGGAGGGAGAAAATCAATCGCTGATTGACGGGATCCCTCTTTCCGAGTAGTGGCGTTTCTGGCTCTGTTGAAACCTCGGCTACAGGCCCGGTGTGCCTCGGTAAGTCCAGAGCGTGAACTACACGAGTGAGAAATCCAATAACCATTAGGGTACGATGTAGCGACCGCTACATTGACTTGCTCGGGCCGATCTCCTCACGTACAACGTAGTAGAGAATCCAAACGACGGGGCCACCGAAAAATGCGGCAAGGCCCCATGCGAGTTCGTGGGAACTTCCACGACTGTCGGCGTCTCGGTGGATGTAGAACGTTATGAGAAGAGCAAGAGCGACTGCGACAAGAGTTATCAATACTTCGGTGGTGCCAACAGTGCCGGTGTCTACGAGCGTCATGACGAGATATTCATAATGAAATGAGATAGAGATTGTGATGGCCGAGCAACTCTACTGTGCACCCGAATACACTACAGATGGTGTCGAACTAATACGGTCCCCGAGCCGAATCTCTCTATATATCTCGCCGCTGGAACAGTACTTGGCTCACGATGAGCAATCCCAAAAATCCAGCAAGGAGAACTCCAGAGTCCATTACCTCGTACGTACCATCAATGAGAACCGGTGTTGGGGAGTAGTAATGGGTTGGGCTAATGTATTGAATCCACGAGAACTCCTCCGCCGCGCCAACTGCGGATTCAACCAGCCAGAGAACGAACATCAGCCCGATGGCAGCTCGCTCTGCAACCGCCGCTCGATTCACGAGCACTGAGAGAACTGTTCCGATCGCAGCGCAGACGAGGAGATACGGAATCGAGAGAAGATGCGCCAACACGAGATGCATCGGATCAATCGTTTCGCCAATCGCTAGTACGAGACCGTACGTGACACCGCCCACAACTACGTTCAACAGGACAAGTGGAAGCACCATCGATGCGAATTTTTCGAGAAGTAACTGGCTCCGAGAAACCGGAAATGAGAGCAACAGATCCATTCGGTCATTCTCGATATCGCTTGCAATCTTCCCCGCTGCTGAGTATGCAAAGTAGATTCCGAGCCCCACCAACCATACGAACGTGTAAATCTGTCCCCCGAGCCACCCTTCGATCGTTCCAATCGTTTGAATCCCGAACGCCTCCCGCATCGCAGGCGGCACTGAGTCCGCGATCTGCGCGTAGGCGGATGCGTCAACGAGAGAGAAATACCAGACGATGAAGGCCACGTAGAGGCTCACCCCAATCGTCAGAATCACCGTTCCTCGAAGACGACGACTCGTCTCATATCGCGTGGTTTCAAGCATCCGATTGTACCTCTTGGTTGGATTCACCTGCTCCCGCTGACTCGTAATAGTGCATGAAGACGTCTTCGAGCGGTGGTTCGCTGATGTCGATTTCACGCACGTCATGTGTCGCAAGTTCGCGGAGAAGCGTGTTGTACTCGCCAGTGTAAATGAATTGGATTCCGTCAGCGAACGTCTGCACATCATTGACCCCATCGAGTGCTGCGAGTTCAGTTCTCGCCTCGTCAGTCGTTCGAAGCCGGACACGCTTCCCACCTTGGTCCATCAGTGTCTCGACACCCTCTAATCCGACGAGTTTCCCGTCGCGGAGTATCCCGACCCGATCACAGATGCGACGGACCTCGCTTAGCACGTGAGACGAGAAGAATAGCGTCTTTCCTCGCTCGCATTCGTTCCTGGCGAACTCGTTAAATTCCTCTTGATTAAGCGGGTCGAGACCGGATGTCGGTTCGTCCATTATTACGAGTTCGGGATCATGCATGAAGGCCTGGATGATGCCGAGCATGCGTTTGTTCCCGGACGAATATTCGCGGATGGGACGCTCCACCGGGGGTGTGAATATTTCGAGGAGTTCGTCTCGCCGGTCACCACCCTTGACGGATGCATGATAGTCCAAGACGTCTGCGCCAGTCACTTCCTCGTTGAATCCGAGATGCGCCGGCAAATACCCGATCCGCTGCTTGGCGTCGATGAGCGCGCCCTCATCGTGAACATCTGCGCCGAGAACAGTCGCTGTTCCGGATGTCGGTTCGAGTAACCCCAGCAGTGTTCGAATCGTCGTCGTCTTCCCTGCACCGTTTGGCCCGAGGTATCCGAAGATTTCGCCAGTTTCGACGGTGAACGAGACGTCGTCGTTAGCGAGAACGTCTCCATAATCCTTTGTCAACCCGTCAAGTTCGATTACTCCCATAACCCCATCCTTTGCATCCACTCCATTTTGTTGTATCGGAGGTTACATTCGACGTACATAGACGGAAACGTCACGAGACAGTTGGGATTTGACTACTGACCTGGGACTGCGGTCAATAACGGGACGAAGAACGTGGACTCAACGGAGACATACCGTTATTGTCTCTCCCGACCTACTGTCAGTTATGGCCCGAGTTGGTTTCGTCCTCGTGGGACTCGTCATGGCCCTGGTTCCAGCACGAGTTCGAGAAGCGTTCGAGAAGCTCGCCCTCAAAAAGTCTGGTGAGGTGAGCCCTAGCCCCTCGTTTACGCCAGCGATTAGAACGGAAGGCGTGATTTTCGTGGTCGTGAGTGTACTGGGAGGATCGGTGTATCGTGTGTCGATGTACGTCCTCGGACTGGCCGGTGCTATTGCACTCTTCGTTCCGAAGCAGGCACTCCGGTTTAGTATGAACATCGCGTACGAAAACCCAGAGACAGTCGAATGGAAGGACGGACTCGTTCCAGTAATCCGCGGGTTCGGCGTGCTGTATCTGCTCATCGCGTTGAACGAGGTCAAAAACCGCAGTCGGGAGACGTAACCGGAATTCCGGGCCAGTGACTTACAGATTCGACCCCGAGGCCGAATCCGATTCCCGTTCGATTTGCTCGTACAAGTAGTACGAGTACACGGCAGTAACTCCGGCCGTCAGGAGCAGCGGGACGAGAAGGAAATAAATCGCTAGGTCGCCGAAAAAGAGCCCGACCAGTGTGAAGACGGCGGTGAGTTTGAACAGCCAACTACCGAGGGCATGGGTCCGATCCCAGACCTCGTCGCTGCTGAGCGTCCACGGTGTCCGGATACCGGCGAACCAGTTCGGCTCGGCGTGCGGGAGGAAGATGCCGACGTAGTAGAACAGACCAGCCGCGCCGACCAAGATGAGGGCTGTGAAGTCGAACTCGTAGCCGAGGTTGAATGCGACGATCCCGGCGTGGACGAGGACCAGATATCCGGTGAAGATGACGACGAACCAGTCGTAGTAGGCCCGGAACTCCGTGATGTTCTCACGGAGTGGACCGATCCGAGGAATCACGGCGAACACAGCGAACAGCCCTGCGGTCATCGCGGGAAACAGCCAGAGTGCGAATTGCTTCGACATGGTGCCATCCGGTTCTCCGGCGGCGTTCCAGTGCGTGACAAGGTCGGCGGGGAGCGACGGAGCTGCGAACAGGCTCACGATGCCCGAGAGTACCACGAGTCCAACCGCCACCCCGAACCGGTGAATTGTCTTCATACACGACGGTACGGCCCGTTCCCTGATGAATCAGTAGGGAAGAGCCGGTGAACTGATTGCGGACAATACTGATGACTGTATTGAGCACTCGGTGGGGGCTACTTCTGGAGAAACCCCATGCAAGATATGCGCGTTCTATTCAGCACTCGCTGAATTACCTTCCTGATTTCTATCAGAAAGCGCGTGACCGATTCGGAGGGTGAAGTCAGCACAGCGGCTACATTTGTTCCAGACCTGTTCCCCTGAACCACCTGCTCAGCGTGCGCGCGGAGTGACTACTCGATTTCTAAGTGATCACTTCCGCCACCCTCCTCACCGTCGTTCTCGTCCCATTCGAGTTCAAACTCGACACTTCGTTCAGTCATATTGCCAGCCGGCCCTTCGCGTTCAGCTTTGACTTCGAAGGTCGGTTGAGCAGGGGGATTCAGCGTGACAGACTCGGAGCCTGCTTTCAGGTTGATAGCCTCACCGCTGTCGAGATTGTCCGCGACTTTCCGAAGGTACGATGCAATCTCTTCTCGACTCTGGTTGCTCTCTGATTTGAACAGGACTTCTTCAGGCATACAGGAGATGGTACACAGCCTGCACCAATAAATGCGCCCGCCCAACTGACCGATCTGATCGAATCAGCAGATATTCTGTGCGAGATACACGCGTTCTATTCAGCACGAAATAGAATACACATTCAGAACCAGACACATTTTCCGCTTCTCAAACGCCCGAATTCAGACGCCTCACGCCTCAAAAGTCGATTCGTTCGACAGTCGAACCGGAGCCTGCAGCGCCCATTCGTTTTCCGAACGTGAATCCGACAGAAGGCGTCGTGTTTCATATACACTGCTGGGGACCTCGTCGGTCTGGGTTCGTTCAGTAGCCGAACGGGTTCCTTTCGTGCGATGTGATCCCCTTCAGTTCAGACGATCAACCCGATTGAGAGGCGTAGACCATCTCCATTGGAAGTTCGTCGGTCGGGTCCCCACGATCGCCTTCCGGCCACTCCTCCGGAAGCGTGCGGAGCCGTCCGGTTATCGGACTGGCAGTAAGCGCTAACACGAACGCGTCGATGACGTCGTCGGTTCCGACCTTGGCATCGAGATCGGTCGACGCGCCACGGACGTTCTCGACGATCGCCCCGTCGATGGCCTCGAGTATCTCGATCCGTTCCCAGAAGGCGGCAGCCGGTTGTCCCGTCTTCGAGTACTTCGTGGCGGAGTCGCCGTTCAGCGCCCAGAAGCAGACCTCGGGGTGAGCCTCACGAATCGTTCCAACGGCGTTCGGCTCCATTTCACGGAGGAAGGTGTCGAGTTCGGCGATCTTGCCAGCGATGCCCCACGACTGAACGCCGAGACTGCCATCGGTGCGCCTCTCTTGCGTCTCCTTTGCGTCCTCGTAGCTTTCCTCGTAAACGGTAGCCCGCACTGGTACGGAAAAGACGCTGGAGTGGCGGTTCGGACTGAGTTTCGTTCGGGCAGCGTCGTCACACGGACGCTTCCCGTTCGAGTCTTCCCGGAGACCGATCGGGATATCGATCAGGATCCGTTCGGCCGTCTCGTGGTGGGCCGCCCAGAGTTCGCCGATATCGTCGTACAGCGCAGCGTCTTCGTAACCGTCCTCCCCATACTGAACAGCGATCCAGCCGGCCGAGCAACCATCGACACCGATGTACATATTTCCCCCTCGTCCCTCCGACTATTGAAAGTTCAAGTTCCGATACGAAAACGGTCGGTCCGTACTTCGCAGCTATCCGGAACGCCCGCGAGCGGTCACCAACGGCAGCGGACGGTATTTTCTCGATCTGAATACGCTAAACCCCCTTAAGGTAGCCGTCTCCGATACGGTTGGTAAGGGGATCGTCGATGGACGAAGCGACGCAGGACGAAGTAACGAAAGCGATTCGACAGCTCGAGGAAGAGGAGGAGTCGGACGAGATCATCATCGTCGAGCGATAGCCGTCGTCGAGTGCTGTTCCCGTTGCAGTAGACAGCGCTGCCGGCGTCTCGTCAGGGTAACGGACCCACGCCGAGCCCGAAGCCGACTGATTACCGGTCGGACGCTACGAGCCAGGTCTCGAGCCGAGCGACGAGAGCGTCGGCGATGGCGTCGCCGAGCCGGTCGGGCGTCTCGGAGAGGTCCCAGACGTAGTCGCCGGTTCGGGTGACGGTCACCCAGTCGACGAACTCGTGGCGGTCCAGTTCGAGCAGGAGCGTCTCGAGGGTGGCGTCGGCGAGCCGACAGCCGAGCGCGTCCGCGATCGATTCGGAGAGCTGTGCGGTTGTGGCGACGACGCGGTCCTCGAGGGGATCGTCGCTTGCGGGAGTGGGGGTCGGCGGCGAGGGCGGTCGATCGGTCATCGTCGACCGCTGGGTGTGAGTTCGGACGTAATAGGTTTGGTGGGAGTCGTGGACGCGGGACGGTATCGGCGAGCGACCGATCGTCGGGCCCTCATACGGTTTGCTGTACGTCATTGCCGGTGGGACCGCAGAGCGTCGCGGTCCCACCGGGACCGGTACAGCAAACCGTATCACTCGGCGGCGACGAGCTTGTAGCCGCCGCCGTCGGTGTCGGTCTCTCCGCCGTCCTCCGGGTCCGGGTTCGGTGCCCGTTCGGCGTAATAGATGGCCCCGTCGATGATCCGCGGCGTACTCGTGACCACGCCGTCGTTGTCGACCTCCCAGACGAGATCGCCGCTGCGTTTCTCGAGCGCGTAGAGGCCGCCGTCCTTCGAGCCGACGAGGACGCGATCGTCGTAGACCGTCGGACAGCCGGTGATCGGGCGGTCGGTCGGGAACGACCAGTGTCGGTCACCCGAGGACGCGTCGAGCGCGTAGAGGTTCCCGTCGTGGCTGCCGACGAAGACCGTGTCGAGCGTCGGGTCGATGGCGGGCCCGGACATCACCAGACTGCCGGTCTCGAACGACCAGTCCTCGCTGCCGTCCTCGAGGTTCACCCGATACACGTGGTGATCCCACGAGCCGAAGTACGCGCCGCCGTCGTAGGTCGCGATCGGGCCCTTGATCTCGCCGTCGTTGTCGTTGCTCTCGGTCTCGAACGACCATTCGAACTCGAGGCCGGGGTACGACCAGCCGTAGAGGATGCCGTCGTTCGACCCACAGACGAGGCGGCCGGCCTCGAGGTCGACGGCGGGCGTCGAGTGTGGGTGGTCGGTCGGCCGGCCCTCGGGGTCCTCCCAGACGACCTCGCCGTCTTCCGCGTTCACGACGAAGGTACTCCCTTCCGGATCGGGGTATTCGACCGCCATGACGAGTCGACCGTCGTGATAGAGCGGGCTCGAGCCGATGGAACCGCCGAGTTTCGTCTCCCAGTCGACGTCGCCGGTCTCGGCGTCGACGGCGTAGAGGACGCCGTCGTACGCGCCGGCGTAGACTCTGCCGTCGGCGACCGCCGGCGTCCCGTGGATTCCCCGGGCATCGGGGCCGGTGTCGGTCCCGGTTCGCCATCGCTCCTCGCCGTCTGCGTCGAGTGCCACGAGATAGCCGGTGTCGCCCGGAAAGACGACGCCGCCGTCGGGAAGGGGGGCGGCACTGGCCTTGGCCGCGGTGTGGGTGCCCGTGTTGAGTCGGTCGAGCCGCCAGTCCTGCTCGACGGCGTCGGGAACCGACGCGTCCGGATAGTAGCCCCACCGCTCGAGCGAGCGTCTGAATTGGGCGACGCCGTCCGGAACGGTCCCTTCGCGATCGGTCTCGGTCTCGGGGATCAGGTCGTCTTCGCCGTCGCCGAGACAGCCCGCGAGGGCGATCGTCGCCGCCGTCGCGCCTCCGACCGTCCGCAGTACTCGGCGCCGTCCGTACGTGCGGTGGTCGCGGGCGGGGTGCGAGTCGTCAGTCATCGTCCCGACGCTTGCGCTCGAGCGATACAGGTTTTGTGTTAGCAAACGTATCGATCGAGCTATCGGGCGATGCCGATCGTCCGTCACGTCCCGCCGGGAGACGCCACCGTCGATGCGTCGGACCCGACTACTCGTCGGGATGGTCGTTGATGATGACGACGGCCTCGCCGTCGATGACGGGGTCGTCGTCCTCGTCGACGACCGTCGTGTGCAGGCGGTAGCGATCGCCCCCGAGGTCCTCGACGATCTCGCACTCGGCGGTGACCGTCTCGCCGATCTCGACCGGGCCGGTGAACTCGAGGTTCTGCGAGAGATAGACGGTCAGTCCGGGGAGCCGGGCCAGTGCGGCGCTGATCGTCCCGGCGACGAGGGTCCCGTGGGCGATCCGGCCGCCGAACTGGGTGTCGTCGGCAAACTCGCTCTCGAGGTGGAGCCGGTTGGTGTCGCCGGAGACCTGCGCGAAGGCGGTGACGTCGGTGTCGGCGATCGGCTTGCTAAAGCGGACGTAGTCGCCGACACCGAGCGAGTCGTGATCGTCGGTCGAGCGCTCCATAACCCAGGCCTCGTCGCCGAACGCGACCTCGGCGGCGGCGGTTTCGACCGTCGTGCCCGCGGCCGGTCGCGCCGCGTCCGAACCGGCCGTGGGCCGAAAGCCCATCGCGGCCAGCAATGCGTTGTTCGCCTCTCGGTAGCTGTTGAGAACGTGTCTCGAGACGCTGGACCAGTGGTCGTCCGGCGGGGCGGAGCGAGCATCGTCGACGTCCGAAGGGTGACTACTCATTGGTTTGGATAGCAGGGGTCCGATCGGTCGGTTGGTCGATTCCGGACGTACCTAGAACGGAGATCCCCTTCGGGGTATCGCCAAAGTACGTTGGGAAACCGGCGCCGACAGTGGAGGCCGTCGACGTGGCGTCCCGACCGATCGAACCTACGCGGCGGGAATGAACTCGGCCGTCGCCGTGTTGAACGCACCCGGGCGGTCCTGATTGACGAGGTGGCCCGAGTCGGACAGCAACAGGCGCTCGCCGTCGGTGACCGCCGAGACGATCTGTTCCCCCTGTCGTTTGACGAGCGGGGCCTCCTGGTCGCCGTGGACCACGAGCGTCGGAATCTCGAGGCCGGTCAGCGCGGGCGGTTCGTACCGATAGAGCGCGTCGAAGATCTTGCTGAACTCGCCGGTGGGGATCTCGCCGGCATCGTCGATCGCCGCGGCCCTGGTTTCGGCGTCGACCGACAGCCACTGCTCGCCGGTCGTCGCCCGAATCGAGTACAGCATCGACCGGAAGGCCCCCGCCGAGCCGGAGACCGACAGCGTCGCCGACAGGGCCGGCAGCGGCGACCAGAACGACTTCAGGCCGCCGGGGATCTCGACCGGCGGCATCGAGCGGACCGCGCCGCCGAGGACCGCCGCCCTCGCACCGTCGGGATGGCGGTCCATGTACTCCTGGACGACCATCGACCCCAGCGAGAGCCCACAGAGGACCGGCCGCTCGATCTCGAGGGCGGCGAGCAAGGCCTCGAGATCGTCGGTGAAGAGTTCGATCGAGTACTCGTCGACGTCGGTCGCGCCGGTCCGGCCGTGGCCCCGAACGTCGAGCGTGACGACGCGGTAGTCCTCAGCGAAGCGCTCGATCTGGGGGGCCCAGGCGTCGCCGGTCATCCAGCCGCCGTGGATGAACACCAGCGGGTCGCCGTCGGTCACACCCGTCGTTTCGTACCAGATCTCCCCGTCCGCGAGTCGGAGTTCCGCCATGCATCCCATTGGGGCTCGGCAGCTATTAGAACGCCGGGTTGCGTTGGCACGGGCTGTGAACGGGGTCCAAAACCGGGAAAACGGTGAGCGGTCAGTCCGCGGACGGACGGATCAGTCGTCGTCGCGGGCGAGCCAGCGGTCCCGGAACGATTCGAAGTCGGCGTCGTCCTCGGTGATGCGGTCCCACGCCGCGAGGCCGCGTTCCTCCCGGGAGCCCGGGATGGTGTTGTCCAAGATGAGTGCGGCGAGGCCGCCGACGGCCATGCCCGTCGAGCCGATGATGTAGACGGTGTCGACGACGGCCTGTGCGGCGGCTTCGATCGGCGTCGCGACGCCCGCCTCTGCGAGGAAGGCCTCGAGGCCGACGACCTCGCGGAACGCGATCGTACTCTCGAAGTTGCCCATGTAGGCCGGGATCGCCAGCCCGATGAAGAGCGCGAAGCCGATGACGAAGGTGTTGCGCGAGGAGTCGAGATCAACGTGGCGTAGGTTCGAGATCCCGACGGCGACGATCTGGCCGAACATGGCGATGAAGAGGCCGCCGACGATCGGGTCCGGAATGGTCGCGATCAGCTGGCCGAAGTAGCCGACGAAGCCGACGACGAGCATGACCGCGGCCCCGAGCTGGACGACGTATCGCGAGGCGACGCCGGTCAGCCCGATCGCGCCGATATTCTCGGAGTAGGAGGTCGAGCCGCCGGTGCCCATGATGCCCGAGAAGACGTTCATCAGCCCCTCCATGCCGATGCCGTGGTTGATCCGGCGCTCACTGGGCGCGCCCGAGCCGGTGATGTTGGCCACCGCGTAGTAGTCGCCGATGCTCTCGACGATCGAGGCCAGCACGCCGGCGAACATCCCGACGACGAACGCGGTCGTCACCTGTGGCATGCCCCACTGGAAGGGGTAGATCGGCAGCAGCGGCCGCGTGTTCGCGACCTGACCGAGGTCGACGTAGCCCGGATGGCTCCCGCCGATGATACCGGCGACCGACAGCGTGGCCGCGGCAACCCAGGCGATGACCAGTGCCAGAATAACGGGATACAGGCGGAACGCCTTGTGTTTAACGTCGAGATACTGCGAGAACAGCAGGATGAGTCCGAGCGTGAGTCCGAGCAGCCACCAGCTCTGATCGGGCGTCGTGATCTGGGGTGCATTGAACAGCGACAGGCCGATCAGCGCGATCGTCGGCGCGACGACGACCGGCGAGAGGAATCGGCGGAGTTTCCCGACCAGTCCGAAATAGCCCATCGCGACCTCGACGACCGCAGCGACGATGATCGCCCCCTGTAACTGTACCAACGCGGTCTCCCAGCCCGAGCCGCCCGAGACGCCACCGGCGGTGACGACGCCGATGATCGCCAGCGCCGGCGCGAGCATCGAGAACGGCGCGCCCTGTACGATCGGATACCGGTTCCCGAACGTCGTCTGGGCCAGCGTCGCGATCCCCGAGACGACGAAGAAGGTCCCGACGAATCGAGCGGTCACGTCGCCCGGCATTCCCATCGCCCCGGCCAGTATCAGCGGGACCGCGATGTTCGCGCCGACCATCGTCAGGTAGTGCTGGATCCCCAGCACCACCGACTCGCCCAGCGGCGGCTGTTCGTCGATTCCGTATTCGATGTCGTCGCCGACGGCCTCGTCGGCGACTGCCTCGTCGGCGACTGCCTCGTCCCCCGTCATCGAGTCTCGTCGGATAACACGCGAGGGCGCTCAAAGGGGTGTTGATCTTGGATTCGTCACGCACTCGCCGTCCCGTCGTGGGTCGGCGTCTCCGCTGTCCATCCGTCCACCCGTCGCATCGCGCTCGAGCCCGCCCTATCGCCGCGTCTCGTCGGCCGCCCGCTCCGCGGCGGCCCGGACCGTCTCGACCGACAGCGACTCGAGATCGACCAGTTCCCCCTCGGTCTCGCCGGCGACTAACTCGGAGAGGCCGGCCCGGGAGTCGTCCCCCGCGTCGACGACGACCACGCGAGTGTCGCCGTCGGCAAGGGCTCGAGCGGCCCGCCGCGTTGCCTCCGTGGGGCTCCCGTCGGCGACGTTCGCCCGGCCGTCCGTGACGAGGACGACCACCGAGGCGTCGGTCTCGGCCCGTTCTATGACTCGGCGCGAGGTCTCGAGGCCGGCCGGCAGCGGCGTCCGGTCGCCGGAGGGGAGGTCCTTGAGATGACGGGCGGCCAGCGAGACGCTGTCGGTCGGTGGGAGCAAGATGTCGGCGTCCTCGCCGGCGAAGGCGACGAACGCGACCCGATCGCGGTGTTCGTAGCTGTCACGCAACAGCTCGAGGACGACGCCTTTCGCGGTACGCATGGCGGGTCGCATCGAGGCGCTGGCGTCGACGGCAAAGACGATCGTCACCGAGGTGTCGCCGGTGCGGACCGACTGCCGGAGGTCGTCCTCGCCAACGCGGGACTCCCCACGGGCGGCAGCCGACCGGACCGACGCCGCGGCGTCGATCGAGCCCTCGCCCGAGGCGGGTTCGGTGCGGACGCGAGCGCCCCGGTTGTCCGTACTCGGCGACGTACTCGCACGGGAGCCGGTCGCGGTCGCCGTTTCGCCGTCGACGGTCGGCGACTCGAGGTCGGGCGCGGCCGCCTCGCCGATTTCGGCCCGCTGCTGGCCGGGCACGAGCGGCTGGGCGGTTTCGTCGTCTCCGTCCCCGCCGTCGGACTCCTCCGAATCCGACTCCCCGTCGCTCGAGCCGTCCTCGGACCCGCCGTCGCCGACTTCCGCGGGCGACTGGTTCGCCGATTCGGGTCGCTCGCCGTCGTCGGGGCGGCGCTCGGGGCCGTCGTCAGTGCCGGTGCTATCTCCGTCGCTGTCGTCGGAACCCGACCCGTCGCTCGAGTCCTCACCGTCCGTGCCGTCGTGCCCGTTTCCCTCGCCGCGATCACCGGGTTCGTCACCGCCGTCCGGATCGGACTCGGCGTCGCCGTCCTCGCCGTCCGTTTCCGCCGCGCTGTCACCGTCGTCCGCGTCACCTCCCGCTTCCCCGTCGGCCTCGTCCGGCGACTCCTCGTCGAACCGGTCCTCGAGCAGATCGTCGAGGTCGGGTTCGTCCTCGAAGGGCGTACTCCGGAGGCGATGGGGGAGCGCGTAGGTCGCCGCCTCGTGGACGTCGGACTCGATCACCGTCTCGCGGCCCTCGAGCGCCGCGATGGTCATCGCGGTCCGGGCCGTCGCCACGTCGCCCCGGTGGCCGTCGACGCCGGCCTCGAGACAGAGGTCGGCGATCTCGGCCTTGAACTCGGTCGGGAGGTCGACCCGCGAGAGGCGCTCTCGAGCCGCGGCCAGGTCGTCGCGCAGGGCGTCGACTTCGTCGGCGTACTCGGTCCGCGGATCGGACGCGCCGCCGTCGGCCTCGAGTGCGCGGTCGATGATCTCGACGCGGTCGTCGATCTCTCGGCAGCCCTCGACGCTGGCCTGCAGCGCGAAGCGGTCCCGCAACTGCGGTCGCAGATCGCCTTCCTCGGGGTTCATCGTGCCGATCAGGGTGAAATCGGCGGGGTGGGAGACGCTGATCCCATCGCGCTCGACGGTGTTGACGCCGCTTGCGGCGGCGTCTAAGATGACGTCCACGAGGTGATCGTCGAGCAGATTGACTTCGTCGACGTAGAGGATCCCCCGGTGGGCGCGGGCCAGCAGGCCGGGGTCGAAGTCGGCCTCGCCCGCCAGCGCGTCCTCGACAGAGAGGGTGCCGACGACGCGGTCCCGCGTCGCACCGAGTGGAAGGGTCACGAGCGGCACGGGCCGGGTTTCGACCGGCAGATCGTCGGCATCGCGGTCGCGACAGTCGGCACACTGCAGGTCGGGGTCGTCGGGCGAACAGCCGTACGGGCAGTCGGCGACGGCTCGCTGTTCGGGCAGCAGATCGACGAGCGCCCGGACGGCGGTCGACTTCGCGGTGCCTTTCTCGCCGACGATTAGGGCCCCGTCGAGGCCGTCGTTGGCCGCGACGGTGAGCAACACGCGCTTCAACTCGTCCTGTCCGACGATCGCCGGAAAGGGGAGTGACGACAGCTTTTTGCCCCCGGCGTTTGCAACCATACTTGAGCTAATACAACAGAGGTTTAAAAACACGATGACACGCATCGGGATCTATACTGCGACGGAGAACGAACTCGGCTCGATCGGGCGGGCCGCCGAGCGCCTCGAGGACATCGACCTCGTGGTGCGCTCGGAGAGCGACCTCGACGAGGAGGCCGACGTCGAGTCGTTCGTCGACGAATTGGACGACGCCGCGGCGGCGATCTTCTGGCTGCACGGGGCCGAAGACAGCATGCCGGGCTACGACTACGCGACGGGCGCGCTCGCGGAGGCGGGCGTGCCGCTGATCGTCAAGGCGACCGGCGACGCCTTCGCCTTCGAGGACACGACGGTCTCGGACGATCATCGAGACCGGGTCTACGACTACCTCGAGAAGGGCGGCACGATCAACGTCGCGAACCTCTGTCGGTTCCTCGCCGCCGAGTACGAGGGCCGCGATATCGAGTTCGACGAACCGACGGAACTCCCCACGGAGGGGGTCTACCACCCTGACCATCCGGGGATCGAGTACGAGGAGCTTCTCGAGACCCACGATCCGGACAAGCCGACGGTCGCGGTCTGGTTCTACGAGTCCCACTGGACCCACGAGAACACCAGATACGTGGACGCACAGGTCCGGGCGCTCGAGGAACAGGGTGCGAACGCGCTGCCGATCTTCTGTAACCCCGCGACCGACACCGACGAGCAGGAAGACGCGGAGTGGGTGACCGACAACTGGCTCGTCGATGACAACGGCCAGTCTACCGTCGACGCCGTCCTCTCTTCGTTCATGTTCTCGCTCTCGATGGACGAGCGCGGCCGCAGCGCCGACGACGAGGGCAGTTCGGCCGAAGACGTCTTCCTCGACCGACTCGGAGTGCCCGTCCTGCAGACGGTCACCACGATGCGCTCGCGGTCGCGCTACGAGTCCAGCGACACGGGCGTGATGGGCTTCGAACTCGCGCTCTCGGTCGCGCTGCCGGAGTTCGACGGCAACGTCATCACCCATCCGATTTCGGGCAAGGAACGGACCGACGACGAGGCCGGTATCGGCTCCGCGCCGAAACACCACTTCCCGATCGAGGACCGGGTCGATCACGCGACCCGACTGGCGGTCAACTGGGCCGAGCTTCGGCACACGCCGAACGAGGACAAGCAGGTCGCCGTCGTCCTCCACAACTACCCGCCGAGCGACGACGGGATCGGGACCGCGTTCGGCCTCGACAGTCCCGAATCGACCGTCAACCTGCTCGAGGAACTCGAGGCCCGCGGCTACGATCTGGGCGACGACATGCCGGACAGCGGGCAGTCCCTCGTCGAGAAACTGACCGCCCAACTCACGCTCGAGGACCGCTGGGTCGCCCCCGAAGACGTCCGTGATCTCTCGGTCGACGTGGTATCGCCGGACACCTACGAAGAGTGGTTCGCCGACACCGACGAGCGCTTCCAGGAGAATATCATCGAGGAATGGGGCGAGGTGCCCGACCGCCCGTTCGCGATTCCGGGCGTCGAGTTCGGCAACGTCCTCGTCACGGTCCAGCCCCCGCGCGGGTTCGGGATGGACCCCTCGAAGGTCTATCACGACTCCGACCTGCAGCCGCCACACGACTACTTCGCCTTCTACGGCTGGCTCCGGAATACGTTCGAGACCGACGCGGTCGTCCACTTGGGTACTCACGGCAGCCTCGAGTGGCTCCCCGGCAAGACCGTCGGCCTGAACGGCGAGAGCGCGCCCGACCAGTTGATCGACGACATCCCGAACGTCTACCCCTACATCGTCAACAACCCCGGCGAGGGGACCCAGGCCAAACGCCGCTCCTACGCCGCCATCGTGGACTACCTGACGCCCGTGATGCGGAACGCGGGCACCTACGACGAACTCTCGGAACTCGAGGAACTCGCGAACCAGTACCGCGAGGCCGGGATGGAAGACGCCCGCGCCGACGACGGCCAGCATCTCGAGGACCTCATGCGCGAAAAAGTCGCGGAACTCGACCTCGCCGTCGAGTTGGGGATCGAGGGCACCATCGACGAGCAGGCCGAGGTCCGCGGTCCCGACGAGGCCGGCTCGACGCTCGAGGAGGGCGAGGTTTCGGGCGACGAGGTCGATATCGACGAACTCGTCGAACGCGTCCACGAGTACCTCACGGACGTCAAGACGACCCAGATCCGGCTCGGGCTCCATACGATGTCCGAGCCGCCGGCCGACGAACGGCTGGTGGAGTACCTCGTTGCCCTCACGCGCCTCGAGAACCCCGGCGCGCCGAGCCTGCGCGAGAGCGTGGCCGGCGTCTTGGGCGTCGACTACGAGAAAATGCTGAACGCGCCCGGCGAGTACGACGAGGCGCTGGGAATGACCTACGCCGAGGCCGCCGACGAGGTCTACGAGACGAGCGTCGCGTTGATCGAAACACTCGCCGAACACGACTTCGACGTGCCCGAGTCGGAACTCGAGGGCGGTCCCGATGACGAGGTGAACATGAACCTCCTCGTCGTCGACCTCGAGACGATCGGCGACGCACGGGCCAAATCCCGCGCCCACGACGACCTCCGGAAGGCGCTGGCCTACATCTGCGAGGAGGCCCAACCCCGCGTGCAGGGGGCCGAAGACGAGATCCCCCGCACCGCGGACGCCCTCTCTGGCGAGTACGTCCCGCCGGGTGGCTCCGGTGCGCCGACCCGCGGCGGCGTCGACCTGCTGCCGACCGCACGGAACTTCTATACGCTCGATCCGCGGAAGGTGCCGGCGAAGGCCGCTTGGCAGGTCGGCAGCGAGGTCGCGGAGGGCGTCCTCGAGCGCCACTACGACGAGAACGACGAGTACCCCGAGGAGATCGGCGTCGTCGCGTGGGGGACCCCGACCGTCCGCACTCGCGGCGAGACGATCGCCCAGGTGCTGGCCATGATGGGCGTCGAACCGCAGTGGACCGATGCCGGCCGCATCGATGACGTCGAGCCGATCCCGCTCGAGGAACTCGACCGGCCGCGAGTCGACGTGACGACCCGCGTCTCCGGGCTCTTCCGCGACGCCTTCCCGGCCGCGGCGGGTGTCATCCACGACGCCGTCGACGCGGTCGTCGACCTCGACGAGCCCCACGAGATGAACTACGTCAAAAAGCACGTCGAGGAAGAGCAGGCGGAACTCGAGGAAGAAGAGGGCCTCGACGAATCGGACGCCCGCAAGGCTGCCAAACACCGCGTCTTCACGACCCGGCCCGGCGGCTACGGTGCCGGGACGAACAAGGCCGTCGACGAGGGCAACTGGGACGACCGCTCCGACCTCGCCTCCGTCTACGTCCAGTGGGGCGGCTACGCCATGGGCTCGAGAGGGCGCGTCTCCGACGCCCACGACGCGTTCGAACGTCGCCTCTCGTCCGTCGACGCGACGGTCAAGATCGAGGACACGATGGAACAGGACGAGTTCGACTCCTCGGACTGGTACGCCTTCCACGGCGGCTTCATCTCCGCCGTGAGCGAGATTTCGGGCGCGGAGCCCGCCTCCTACGTCGGCGACTCCTCGGATCCAGACAACGTCGACGTCTACACGAACGAGGAGAAGGTCCGTAAGGCGATGCGCTCGCGGGTCCTGAACCCTGACTGGCTCGAGTCCATGGAGGACCACGGCTACAAGGGTGCAGGCGACCTCTCGACGACGGTCGACGTGACGTTGGGCTGGGACGCCACGACAGGCGTCGTCAGCGACACCCTCTGGGAGGAGGTCGCCGAGAAGTTCGCCTTCGACGAGGACCGGCAGGACTGGATGCGCGATGTGAACCCGTGGGCCCTCGAGTCGATCACGGACACGCTGCTCGAGGCCGTCGAACGCGATCTGTGGGACGCCGACGACGAGACGGTCGACCGCCTGCGCGATCTGAACCTCGAGGTCGAGGGTGACCTCGAGGCACGGACGACCAACGAGGCCGTGGGGGCGGCGACTGATGACTGACGAACCGATGACCGATCGAGGTCGACCGACGAACGATAGCAGCCACGATGAGTGTGATACGCAATGACTGATCAGGAGTTCGAGGAGGAGTACGCCGATCTGGGAGCAACGACACAGAACGCCATGGACATCGCCGAGACGAGTCTCGATATCGTCAGGCAGTTCACGCCGGACGAGACGCTGGCCGATCGCGTCCGCCAGAAGTCGGTCCACTCGATGGGCGACATCGAGTTCCAGCACCTCGTCGAGTTCACCGGCGGCGACGACCTCGGCGACGACGAGGACGCGCCAGTTCGGGCCGGCGCGCGGGCCGTCCTCGAGGAGGCCGATATCTTCACCGATATCACGATGGTGAAAGCCGGCATCACGGGCCGGGGCCACGACTGCGAGGTCTCCAAGGCCATCGGTCACGGCAAGGAACTCGCCGCCGAGACTGGGATGACCCGGACCGCCGCGGCGATGCTCGAACTCGACAAGGAAGACGCCTTCGAGGGCGCGATCGTCACGATCGGGAACGCGCCGACGGCGGCGCTGGCGCTTGCGGACTGCATCGAACAGGGGACCCGGCCGGCGGTCGTCGTCGCGAACCCGGTCGGGTTCGTCAAGGCCGAAGAGAGCCGCGGGCGGATCCGCGAGGTCAGCGAGGAGTTCGGCGTGCCGGCGATCACCCACGTCGGTCGCCGCGGCGGGAGCGGCCTCGCCGCCGCGCTGACGAACGAACTGATCCACGTCGCAAAGGACGTCCGGACCGACGAGATCGACCTCGAGATCGACGCGGAAACGCGGGCCGCGGACGGCCGGAACCGATGAGCGGCGAGTACGATCTCGACGCGGGGCCGGATCCGGCGACGTTCGCCGCGGGAGCGGCGGAGCCTGACATCGATGAACGAGCTGACAACCCCGTCTATGCCGTCGGCGTCGGCCCCGGGAATCAGGAGTATCTCACTCCGCGGGGCGAGCGCGCGATCCGCGAGGCCGACGTCGTCGTCGGCTTCACGACCGTCGTCGAGTTCGTCGCGGACCTGACCGACGCCGACCTGCTGACCTGCGGCTACAAGGACGAGGCCGAGGCGCTCGAGGAATTCGGCGAGCGCGTCGCGGCCGGCGAGTCCGGGACTGCGGTCGCGATGGGCGACCCGAACCACTCGGGGTATCAGTTCGTCGGGAAGGTGCAGGATACGGTGGAGCGACACGATTCTACGATCCCAGTTCGCGTCGTTCCCGGCATCTCCTCGATCCAACTGGCCGCCAGCCGCGCCCGGACGCCCATGGAGGACACCGAGTTCGTCACGCTGCACAAAAGCGGCGACCTCGAGTCGGACATGGACCGCCTCGCGGCCGCGGCAACGACCGACGAGCGACATCTGCTTGTCCTCCCCCGACCGTACGACCGGATGCCCGGCGATCTCGCTGCCTTCCTGCTCGAGGAAGGGGCCGACCCCGACCTCGAGGCGCTGGTCTGTGAGAAGCTGACCCACGACGCGGAGGAGATCCACCGGTTCACGCTCGAGGAGTTGGCGGACCACGCCGGCGGAGACGGGACGGAGGACACCCCGTTCTCCGATCTGGTCGTCCTCGCGGTACGGCAGCCGGTTTAACGGCCCCGCTGCGTTCTCATCGCGAACCGAGCCGAAGCGAGCGGGCCCGAGACGGGGGCCGTCGCGATCTCAGTCCTCTTCCCAGTAGAACAGTTCCTCCCGCGGTGCCAGGCAGTCGGGACACGCCTCCGGCAACTCGTCTTCGAACCGTCCCATCTCGCCGCAGGACCCGCAGCGCCACATGGTGTATCCGCGTCTCTCGGGCTCCCGGGCCTCGCCGATCGGGAGTTCGGTCTCGTTTTTGTTCCGCAGCTCGTCCGCGATCGACGGCTGGTCGGTTTCGGGCCTCATCACGGTCGTGACTACGCACTGTGGTGAGTTAAAACATACCATGGTAGGGTGAGCAGCACTCGAGATCGGGGCCTCGAGACGAGGTTGTGTTCGTCGAAAAACGGAGCTGAACGGCCGTTATCCGTCGTCTTCGTACTCGCGCAGGACGGACGACACGGTGTTCGACACTTCCTCGAGCGCGACGGCGTGGGTCTTCCGGAGGTCGTCGTCGTCCTGTGCCGCGCCGAGGTGACGGAGCGCCTCGCGGAGGTGCCGTTCGGTGTCGGATCCTGGGTTGTCACTCATGATTCGAGCGCCGAAGCGTAACTGACTCGAGCGGTTAAGTTCGTCGGTGGTCCGCACTCACTCGAGGGCATCCCGGACGGCCGCGCGGCGTTCAGCGAACGTCGCGTCGTCGAGGACCGGCGTCGCCGCGTCGGGCTCGATCGGCGCGTCGTCGGCGAGGTCGATCCAGGCGCGACAGCCCCGGTAACTGCCGCGTTCGGTGATCAGTGCCGGCGAGTCGAGTTCGGCGACGCGGAGCAACAGCACCCGCAACTCCCCGTCGGGGTCGTACTTGTCCCGCAGCCCGTCGGGCGTGTAGACGTAGTGGTCGGCGAGGGCCTCGAGGTCGTCCGTCGAGACGGCGTATTCCTCGCGGACGTCGGCGACGGCGCGGATCGGGACGCCCGCCTCGGGCTTCGCACTCGAGCGGTGGTAGTACGCCTCGTATCGTGATCGGTACCGGCTCGGCTCCTGATGGCTGTACGCGGGATAGAGCGCGAACCGCTCGTCGAGCGTCCCCGGATCGAGCGTCGGGTGGCGGACGAGGACGGTCTGTGCGCCGTCGAGCAGGGCGTTGACGACGCCGGCGCGTTCCTTCAGCGCCGGTCCCGACTCCGCGGCGGTCCCAGTAGTGTGGTCGCTCATCGGTCTCGGGTACTCGATCGTCGCGGCGACCCAATTCGGTTTCGGTCGCTCGTGGCCGGACGCCTCCCTCACCGACGGATTCAAGTACAGTTGTGCGAACGAAACTGACGATGAACGGATTCGTCCTCGGCGGCGTCAGCTCCGGCGTCGGGAAGACGGTCGCGACGCTGTCGATCATCCAAGCACTCGAGGACGCCGGCCACGAGGTCCAGCCCGCTAAGGCGGGCCCGGACTTCATCGACCCGAGCCATCACGAGGCGATCGCGGGCCGGCCCTCCCGCACCCTCGACCTGTGGCTCTGCGGCGAGGACGGCCTCCGGCGGAACTACCGCCGCGGCGAGGGCGACATCGACGGGTCACACCCGTCTGTTCGGGGGACGTCGTCCCCCGCCATCTGCGTCGTCGAGGGCGTGATGGGGCTCTACGACGGCGACGGCTCGAGTACCGCGATGGTCGCCGAGGCGCTCGACCTCCCGGTCGTCCTCGTCGTCGATGCCAAGGCGGGGATGGAAAGCGTCGCGGCGACCGCGCTGGGCTTCCGGGAGTATGCCGCCGAGATCGGCCGCGATATCGATGTGGCCGGCGTGGTCGCCCAGCGGGCCCACGGCGGCCGCCACGAGCAGGGGATCCGCGACGCCCTGCCCGACGGCCTCGAGTACTTCGGACGGATCCCGCCGAACGACGACCTCGAGATTCCCGACCGGCATCTGGGGCTCGAGATGGGCGGGGAGGCCGCGTTACCGAGAGAGGCCTTACGAGAGGCCGCCGAGTCGCTCGAGGCCGGGCGGCTCGCCGCCGTCGCAAGTGAGCCGCCGGCCCCCGACGCAGCCGCATCCGCGGTCGACCCGGCCGAGCCGGTCGACGCTACCGTCGCCGTCGCCAGCGACGCCGCCTTCTGTTTCCGGTATCCGGCGACGCTCGAGCGGTTCCGCGAGCGCGCCGAACTGGTCACGTTCTCGCCGGTCGCTGGCGATCCCGTGCCGGACTGCGACGGGATCTATCTCCCCGGCGGCTACCCCGAACTCCACGCCGACGCACTCGAGTCCGCCGACACCCTCGCGGAACTGGGCGACCTGGCCGCGGACGGGCTGCCCGTCCTCGGCGAGTGTGGCGGCCTGATGGCGATGAGTCAGTCGCTGACGACGGCCGCGGGCGAGCGCCACGAGATGGCCGGGATCCTCCCCGCCGACGTGACCATGCACGACCGCTATCAGGCCCTCGATCACGTCGAACTCGAGGCCGTCGACGACACGCTGACGGCCGACGCCGGCGAACGGATCCGGGGCCACGAGTTTCACTACTCGAGCGCCGACGTCGACGCCGACGCCCGTTTCGCTTTCGAAACGGTCCGTGGCGACGGCATCGACGGCGACCACGACGGGCTGACCGAGTACGAGTCGCTGGGCACCTACGTCCACGTCCACCCCGAAAGCGGGGCGTTCGATCGGTTCCTCGAGGCCGTCGAGGCGAACGGGATATAACAATCTACCCGTCTTTCACGAGAGCTGAAACGGAGTCAAATGACTAACACGAACGGCCGCGTAGGGGCGGGTATGGCCGAAACAGTCCAGCGCCTCGAGCCCCTGGAGCGTCGCCCGCTGACCGACCGAACCTGTCTCGTCACCGGTTCCTCACGGGGGATCGGTCGCGAGATCGCGTTCGAACTCGCCCGGTGTGGTGCCGACGTGGCGGTCAACTACCGGTCCTCGGAGGACCGCGCGCTGGCGGTGACCGAGACGATCGAGGAGAACGGCGAGACGGCCGTCCCGGTACAGGCCGACGTCTCGGATCCGGCGGCCGTCGAACGGATGGCCGCCGAGGTCCGCGAGGATCTCGGCGAGATCGACGTCCTCGTCAACAACGCGGGAATCACCATCGACCGGACCTTCGAGGACATGACCTACGAGGACTGGCGGACGGTCATCGACGTCAACCTCCACGGCACGTTCAACTGCACGAAGGCCTTCTACGAGGACATCAAGTCCTCCGATCACGGTCGCCTGATCAACATCTCGAGCGTGGTCGGCCAACAGGGCAACTACGGGCAGGCCAACTACGCCACCTCGAAGGGCGGACTCTTCGCGTTCACCCGGACGCTGGCGCTGGAACTGGCCAGCCATGACTCGACGGCCAACTGCGTCGCCCCTGGCTTCACCGAGACGGACATGTTAGAGAAGGTACCCGACCGGGTACAGGACAAGATCTGCGAGGACATCCCGCTGGACCGGTTCGCCGAACCGGAGGACATCGTCGGGATGGTCCGGTTCCTCGCCAGCGATCAGGCCGAGTACATGACCGGACAGGTACTCGGCATCAACGGCGGGATGGAATGGTGAGGACGGCGAGTCGTCGCTGATAATCGGTTCTCGAGACCATCCGTTTTCGGTCGCGTTCACGACGAGTGGATACTCCACTCACCGTCGACAATTTTCGTTGTCCTACTACAACTCCAACTGGGCAAACGCAGTTGTCCTACCCCAAACAAAATTGTTTTAGGGACGGACTCTGTTCCAACGGATGATGCCACCCATCGCGCTTCCACACGACGCGAAGGCCGGCCCGACCAAGTCGGAGGTCCGGGCCGTCGTCGGCTCGAAGCTCGCGCTCGGGCCGGACGACCACTTCGCGGAGGTCGGCTCCTGTACGGGGGCCGTCACCATCGACGCCGCACAGCGAGCCGGGCGGGTGACCGCCCTCGAACGGAAACCCGAACGCCTCGAGACGACGGAGAAAAACCTCGCGGCAAACGAGGCGTCCGTCCGCGCCGATGTCGAACTGCGCAACGCGGAAGCGCCCGAGGGACTGCCCGACGACGCCGACGCCCTGTTTCTGGGCGGCAGTCGGAACTTCGAGGCCGTCCTCGACCACGCCGTCGAGACCGAGATCGACCGCGTCGTCATGAACGTCTCGCGGCTCGAGGTCGCCGGCGAGGCCACCGAAGCCTTCCGCGAGCGGGACCTGCTCGAGGAAGTCGTCCAGTTTCAGGTGAGCCACGGCTACGAACTCGCCGGGGCGACGAGTTTCGATTCGGACAACCCGGTCTACATGCTAGTCGGGAGTGCAACGCCGGAGACGGACGAAAACGGCGACGAGATCGCAGCGGACGGCGGCGAGGTGGACCGATGACGCTGTACGGCGTCGGACTCGGTCCCGGCGAGGCCGACCTCGTGACCGTTCGCGGGAAAGAGGTCCTCCAGAACGCCGACGTGGTCTACTCGCCGGGCCGGCTCTCCCGGACCGTCGCTTTGAATCACGTCGACGAGTCGAAGATCGGGGACCTCGATTTCCCGATGACGAAAGACGAGGAGAAGCTCCGGGCGGCCTGGAAGGAGGCCGCCGCGGAGATCGCCCCGAACGCCCGCGATGGCGACGTCGCCTTCGTGACGCTTGGCGATCCCAACGTCTACTCGACGTTCGGCCATCTGCGCCGGACGATCGACGCGTTCCACCCCGAGGTCGAGTTGGAGATCGTCCCCGGCGTGAGCGCGGTGACGGCCTTTGCGACCGCGATGGGGGTCGAGATCGAGGCCGGCGCGGGCCTCTCGCTGCGAGAGGCCGCGAGCGGTGCGAGCCCGACGGGACCGGATCGGATGATCCTGTTCAAGGTCACCGACGCACCGGCCACCCACGAGGGACTCGTCGAGGCCGGCTATGACGTTACCTACGGCCGCCGACTCTTCATGGAACAGGGTGAGACCCTCGTCACCGACGACCCCGAAGACATCGACGAGCGTGACTACTACACGCTCGCCTACGCCGAGAAGGAAGATCTCGAGGTCGAGCAGGCGACGGCCGCCTTCGCCGACGACGAGTCCGGGTCGGAGGACGCGACGACGGACGGGGAGCCGGTGACCGACGGGGGAACGCTGGTCGACCTCGAGCGCGCCGAGGGCCGTGAGGGCGGCGACTGTGGAGGACACCGATGACTGACGACACACCGAACGACCCGCAGGACGCGATCGACTCCGAAGGCCAGCGCCGCCGCGAGGAGTTAGACGACCGGATCTTCGACCACAGCGCCGGCGACGACCAGGAGGGGGTCCCCTTCGTCGGTGCCGGCCCCGGAAACCCCCGGCTGCTGACCGTCGCGGGCAAGGAACTGCTCGAGGCGGCGGACCTCGTCGTCCACGCGGGCTCGCTGGTCAACAGCGAACTGCTGGACGAGTACTGCGGCCACGCGGAACTCGTGAATTCGGTCGGGAAGGACCTCGAGGAACTGATCCCGCTGATGCGGGACGCCTACGAGGACGGCGACAACGTGGTGCGACTCCACAGCGGCGATCCGGCCATCTACGGGGCTGCGCTCGAGCAGATGGACGCTTTGGAACACGAGGGTGTCCCGACCTACTTCGTGCCGGGCGTCACGTCGGCCTTCGCGGCCAGCGCGACGCTGCGGACGCAACTGACGCTCAACGAAGTGTCGAATCACGTCGCGTTCACCCGGCCCCAGGGCAAGACCCTGACGCCGGAGGAGGACCACATCTCCGATTTCGTCGAGATGGGCGACGTGACGACCTGCATCTACCTCGGGACCCACGCGGTTCGGGACACGATGGATCGCCTGCTCGCGGACGACCACGACCCCGAGACGCCGGTCGCGGTGATCTACCACGCCTCGTGGCCGGACGAGGACGTTATTATCGGCTCGATCGGCGACATCGCCGACAAGGTCGAGGAGGCGGGCTATCGCGCCTCGGCGCTGGTCGTCATCGGCGACGCGGTGACCGGTGCGGGCTACGAGCGCTCGTTCCTCTACGGGGACTGGGCGAACCGCGGCCCCGACTCGAGCGACGGGAGCGAATCGGACGCACAGGCGAACGAAACGCAAGCGGGAGACGATTGATATGAGTACGGACAACGCTGACAACGCGAACGACGAGTCGGGATCCGACGGCGGCCACTGTTCGACCGCGGACTCGGACGGCGAGGTCGCCGAGGAGATCGCGATCATCTCCTTCGGGCGGAAGATGGACACCGCCGAGGAGATCAAAGCCGAGATCGGCGATCGCTACGAGGCGATCGACATCATCGAGTACCACGGCGACGTCTTCGAGGAACACTGGGGCGAGTACGACTGCTTCATCGGCCTGATGGCCTCGGGGATCGCGATGCGCAAGACCGCCCACCTGCTCGACGACAAGTGGGACGACCCCGCGATCTGTGTGGTCGACGAGGAGCTGACGTGGGCCATCCCGATCACGGGCGGCCACCACGGCGCGAACCAGGTCGCACAGGACTTGGCAACGATGGGCGCCGTGCCGGCGATGACCACGGCCTCCGAGGCCGCGGGCAAGCAGGGCGTCGAGTCCCGCGCGAAGGCGATGGACACGCACGTCGTCAACGGCGACTCGACCGTCAAGACGAACCTCGCCGTCCTCGACGAGAACCTCGGGCCCGTCGCCCGACTCGACGGTCCGAAGGCCGTCCTCGTCGGTGACGACGTGACGGTCCTCAAACGGAACAAGGACGACGGCGTCGTCCTCGGGACCGGTAGCGTTTCGGGGGCCAGCAAGGAGGCCTTCCTCGCAGCGTGGGAGGAAGCCCTCGAGCAGACCGACTACGACTTCGACGACGTCGAGTTCGTCGGGACTGCGACCCGGAAAGAAGACGAGGAAGGGCTGCTCGAGGCGGCCCAGGAACTCGACCTCGGCGTCGTCGCCTTCGACAAGGAGACGCTGCTCGACCACGAGGGGCCGACCCCCTCGAAGTCCAAGGAACTGATCGGCTGGCCGGGCGTCTCCGAGGCCAGCGCGATCGCCGGCGGGCGCGAGCAGGAACTGGTCCTCGAGAAGATCAGCTACGAAAACGAGGTCACGGTGGCGATCGGTCGATGAGTTCCGACGCCGATTCCACCGACGCGACCGCCGGCGGCACGCCCGACGACCACGGCACCCTCTACGTCGTCGGCATCGGCCCCGGTCTGCCCGACCACATGACCAAGCGGGCCAAGGAGGTCATCGAGACCGCGGACGTGGTCATCGCCTCGAGCCTCTATCAGGAGTTCCTGCGGGACGACGGCACGATTCCCTCGGAGGAACGAACCGACGAGGACGGGACCGCGACCCGCGAGGACGGCTTCGAACAGGAGATCGTCCGCTCGACGATGGGCCGCCAGATCGAACTCGCCCGCGCGGCGTTCGACCACGTCCGCGAGGGGAAAGACGTGGCCCACGTCTCCGGCGGCGATCCGTCGGTCTACGGCAAGTCCGACCTCATCTTCAAGATGGCAGAGGAGGACGACGCGACGGATATTCCGATCGAGATCGTGCCCGGCCTCACCGCGGCGCTGGGCGGATCCGCGAACGTCGGCGCGCCGCTGTGTAACGACTTCTGTACGGTCTCGCTGTCGGACAAGTGGCGCGGCTGGGACGAGATCGAGGAGAAGCTTCGGGCGGCAGCGATCTCCGATTTCGTGATCGTCCTCTACAACTGCTGGCGCAACTACGAGGAGGCCGTCGAGATCGTCCGCGAGGAGCGGACCGACGACGCCTACGTAGCCATCGTCAACGACGCCGGCCGCGAGGACGCCGGCCGCAACGGCGAGAGCCAGTTCATCACGACGCTGGGCGAGGCCGCCGACCACGACGACAAGGTCTCCGGCATGGGCACTTCGCTGATCATCGGCAACCACGAGACCGAGACCTGGCGCAACGACGACCGAACGTACCTCGTCACCCCGCGCGGCGGGCGTGACGTCGACGATTTCTGAACCCACAACCATGAGTACTGACACCGACGCGGACGCTGACGCGGAATCGACTTCCAACTGCAGTGCCTCCTCGAGCGACAGTAGCGAGGCCAGCACCGACAGCTCGAGTTCGAAATGCGGTGCCTCGAGCAGTACCGACGACTCGAGCGGCTCCACGTGCGGTGGGTCCTCGAGTTCGAGTTCGAGTTCGAGTTCCTCGAGCTGTGGTGGCTCGAGTTCCGACGACGATAGTTCGAACGAACAGGAGGTCGGCGCGACGGTCGACGATTTCGACGCCGAGCCCGGCCAACTGATCGCCGTCGGCCTCGGCCCCGGCCATCCCGAGGGGATGACCGACCGCGCGAAGGCCGCGCTGCTCGAGGCCGACCACATCGTCGGCTACACGACCTACATCGACCTCATTCCGGACGAGATCACCGACGAGGCCGAGGACATCTACGACACACCGATGTGCGGCGAGGTCTCCCGCACCGAGGAGTCGATCGACCGCGCGCTGGCGGGCAACGACGTGGCGATCGTCGGCAGCGGCGACCCCAACGTCTACGCGCTATCCGGACTCGCCCTCGAGATCCTCGAGTCCAAGGGCGCGACGGCCTCGATGGTCGACTTCGAAGTGGTGCCGGGCGTCCCCGCGGCACAGTCCTGTGCGGCCCGTCTGGGCGCGCCGCTGGTGAACGACACCGTCTCGGTCTCGCTGTCGGACCACCTCGTCCCAATGCCGGAGATCGAGTCCCGACTGCACTCCGTCGCCAGCGAGAACTTCACGATCACCATCTACAACCCGTGGAGCCGCAAGCGCCGGGAGAACTTCGAGAAGGCCTGCGAGATCCTCCTCACGCACCGTGAGCCCGACACGCCGGTCGGCATCGTCCACGGCGCCGGCCGCGAGGACGAGGAAGTGATGATCACCGAACTCGGCGAGCTCGAGGAGTTAGGCGAGAGCGAGATCATCGACATGACGACGACGATCGTCGTCGGCACCGAGGACACCTACGTCTGGGACGACCGGATGGTCACGCCCCGGGGCTACGAGACGAAGTACGACTACTGAGCGACGACCCACCAGCGACCTACATCATCATGCCACGATACGAAGTCACCATCGAGAAATCGGCCTGCGACGGCATCTTCGCCTGTCTGACCCGCGACCCGCGGTTCGTCGAGGGCGAGGACGGCCTCGCGACCGTCGACCCGGACGCGGACCCGGTCTACGACTGCGAGGGCGAAGTCACCGACAATTCCGAGCGGGTCGTCGCGACGTTCGACGACGACCGCATCGACGAGGCCCAGCAGGCGGCCGCGGCCTGCCCGACGGACGCAATCATCGTCGAGGAGGTGGGCGAATGAGCGACGCCCAGCCGTCGGCCGACGACGCTCTCGAGATCGCGGTCCCGTCGGACCCGCTGGCCGGCCACGCTGCGACGGCGTACTTCTGGGGCCACGTCGCCGGCAGCGGCGACGTCACGGACGACCGGATCGAGGTCGTCGCCAACGACGAAGCGTCCGCAGGGGTGCTGGCCGCCGTCGCGGGCGGCGACCTCGAGCGCGAGACGACGACCCGGGACTACGCCCACGATACCTCGATTACACGCACCGAGGACGAGTACGTCCTGACGATCGACGCCGACGACGGCGAGTCGGGGCTGCTCGGCCGCAGCGGCGCGCTCGGACTGCCCGTCGACGGCCGCGGCAACTACCGGTTCGGTGCCTTTGCGGGCCACGACCGCGAACTGCTCCGGGGACTACTCGAGGGCTGTGGCACCGTTTGCTTCAAGTCCTCGAGCGGCACCGTCGGGATCTCGTTCGTCCACGACGATCGGGACCTGCTCGCGTTCGCACGGGAGTTGATCGCCGACTGTCCGGTCGAGGCTCCCTACGACGACCTCTCGGAGACCTCCTCGGGCGGCTACTGGTTCGGCGTCGACGACGCGGCCGCACCCGACTTCGGCACGTGGCTCTACGAGGACTGCGAGAAAACGGGCCTGTTCGCGCCGAGTCGCCGACGCAAGTTAGAGCGCAGTCTCGAGCAGGCCGACGCCTACGACGAGTAATATGAGTACACCCGACGACACCACGGCCGCGCCCGCTGCCGGCTTCGACGACGAGGCCGTCCTCCTGATCGGCCACGGCTCCAGACGCGAGAAGTCCAACGAACAGGTCCGCGAACTGGCCGCCGACCTCGAGTCCCGGCTGGGCATCCCGGTCGACGCCGCCTTCCTCGAACTCGCGGAGCCGGCGATCGACGAGGCATTTGCCCAACTCGCGCCCGTCACCTCGCAGGTGACGGTCGTCCACTGCTCGCTGTTCGCCGCGAGCCACGTCAAAAACGACGTGCCGCTGGCGATCGAGCAGGCACGGGCCGAACACGACATCGAGATCAACAACGGCTCGCATCTGGGGGTCCATCCCGCGATCCTCGATCTGCTGGACGACCGCGCCGCCGCCATCGAGGCCGAACTCGGCGTCGACCGCGCAGACGACGACGTGGCCGTCGTCGTCTGCGGCCGCGGCTCGAGCGATCCGGACGCCAACGGCGACGTCCACAAGCTCGCGCGACTGCTCTACGAGGGGCGCGCGTTCGACCGCGTGGAGGCCTCGTTCATCGGCGTTACCGAGCCGACGCTTGAGGACACCCTCCACGGACTCTCGAAGCACCGCCCCGACGCGGTCGTCGTCCTGCCGTATATGCTCGGCGACGGCGTCCTCACCCAGCGGGTGCGCGATTGGACCGCCGAGTTCGACGAGGACTATCCCTACGTCGACGCGCTGGCCGGCGATCCGCTCGGGACCGACTCCCGGCTGCTGGACGTCTTCGCCGACCGCTGGGAGGAGGCCCGGACCGACAGCGTCGAGATGTCCTGTGACACCTGCAAGTACAAGGTCGACCTCGAGGGCTACGAGGAAGACGTCGGCGGCGCTCGCGCCATGCTGCGCGCGCTGGCCCACCAGGAGACCCACGCCGACCGCGACGACGTCGACGACGACCCCCACAGCCACGACGCGCCCGAGAAACACGTCGCGGTCTGTACCAACCAGACCTGCGCGAAGATGGGGTCGCCGGCGGTCCTCGAGCGACTCCGACAGGAAGTCCGGGACTCGGATCACTGCGACGCTCGCATCACGCGATCGTCCTGTCTCGGCCGCTGTGGCGACGGGCCGATGGTCGCGGTCTATCCGGACGGGGTCTGGTACGGCGGCGTCGACGACGGCGACGCCGAACGGATCGTCTCGGACCATTTAGACCGGGACCGAATCGTCAGCGATCTCGTCGATCAGACGCTGTAACGCCGTTTCGAAATACACGAACCCAATAATTCATACAGATACACCAATGAGCTGCCACGAAATCGAAGCACTACGACTCGGACTGATGACCGTCCTCGGCGTCGGGGACGACAGCACTCGCGATCACGCGGAGAAGGAACTCGAGGGCCATCTCGAGGGGCCGATCAAGGGCCTCGCGGAGGCCGAGAGCCTCACGGAGATCGAACGCCACCTCGACGCGGCGCTGGTCGACCTCGAGGAAGAGGTCGCCGCGCTGGATAGCGAGGACCCCGAATTCGACTACACGCGCGGCCGGTTGCTCGAGGTCCGCAACGCCGAGCGAGCGGTCCAGCGGCTTCGGACGCAGGGATCGAGCATCGTCGACGGGCTCGGCGACGCCCACGACACCCTCCACGAGACCTTCCCGGTAGAAGAGTGACGATGACCGGGACTGTCGACGCCGAACGGGAAGACGCCCTCGACGTTCGGACCGCCCCGCTGGGCGAGATCGAACCCGCCCGCAGTCGCCACATGTGGACCCGCTCGGCGGTCGCGGTCGCCGAGTCGGGCGACCTCGTCGTCACCGGCGAGTGGGACGGCACCGTCACCGCCCGCGAGGCCGACTCGCTCGAGGCACGGTGGACCGTCGACCATCCGGATCACGCGGTCGGGATCGCGTCGCTCGGAGGCGACGGAGCCGGAGACGACGAGACGGTCGTCGTCGCCGGCCGCGGCGAGACGGGGACGATCGCGGCCTACGACGCCGCGACGGGCGAGCGCCAGTGGCGCTACGACACCGCCGACGACGTCGGCGAGGCGGTCAAAGACACCGTCTTCTACCTGCCCTACGTCGTCGCCTGTGAGACGGGGACCGACGCCGACGGCAATGAGCGGCTCTACGCCGCCGCGCGACGGTACGAACGCGACGGCGAGACCCGACAGTGGCACAGCACCGTCTACGCGTTCGACTCCGCGGGGTCGGTCCGGTGGACCTACGAGACCGACGCCTCGCCGATCGCGCTCGATCCCTCTGCCGACGGCGAGCGCCTCGCGGTCGGCTACAACCGCTGCATGGGCGACCACGACACCGGGCTCGTCGTCCTCGGAGCCGAGACTGGCGACCTCGAGTGGACCTGGGACCCCGGTACCGAAGGCGACCGCCGCGTCGGCGACGTCTCGTTCGACGGGGATTCGATCGCCGTCTCGAGCCACGGCGACAAGCGGGGCTACCTGCTCGGACCCGGCGGGGCAGAGCGCTGGAGCGTCGATCTCGCCGTCGAAACGGAGATCGACGGCGAGACCCTGTACGCCTATCCGAACCACGTCTACGCCGACGATGGCCGGATCGCGTTCGTGACCGGCAACACCTACGCCGTCGAGAGCCGCGAGACCGAGAGCCGGCATCCGAACGAACACCGCGTCGCGGCGTTCGACGCCGGCGGGAACCCACTGTGGGACGACGACGTTCGGGGCTTCGTCCACGGCCTGGCCGCTGACGGCGACCGACTCGTCACCCCCTGCGCCCAGAACTTCCGGGTCCGCGATCCCGACACCCACGCCGTCCGCCGGTTCGACCTCGAGTCCGGCCCGGTCGGGGTCGAACGGCTCGAGGGAATCGCCACGGCTGCCGCCGTCAGGGATGGAACGCTCGCCGCGATCGAGGAACCGGTCGCCTACCACGACGACGGCGAGACCCGCGGCGAGTACGCGCTCCGAGTCGGCTCGCTCGAGTAACGCGTCGAGGGCCGACACCCGGTTCGATTTTACCCGTATTCGGCCGTTGAACCCGCCGTGTCGCATACGCAAGGCCAACCCCCACAACGCTCACTGCCGTTCGTTTTGCCGTACAATGACCGCAGAGTTCGAACACGGCGGCCCGAGCGAGCGTTCGGATCCCGAACGGGGCGAGCGCTCCGCGCGCCGTCCCGGCGAGGACGAGCGGCCGACGGGGCCGCCGCGCCGAGTGCTGACCGACGGCGGCCAGGCGGAGATGGAAGACCCGGACGACGAGAGGGACGGCTCTGAGAGTGGCGAAGGGACCGGGGCGGCCGAAGACGACGGTGAAGGGCCGAACGAGGAAACGGCGGACGAGGAAGCGACGGAAGACGACGGAAACGAGGGCGAGGAGTCGGCGGAAGACGATGAAGGAGCGGCCGAGGACGCGAAAGAGGGTGCCGGAGACGAGATGTCGGCCGGCGCGGACGCTGCGGAAGCGGGCGAAGACGGGGACGAACGGGCCGATACCGGCGACCTCGTCGAGGACGACCGCGAAGAGGGCCACGCTGCGGACGCCGAGGACGTCTACGAGGGCGACGACGCCGCCGGCGTCCTTCACCTCGACCTCGACGGGCTCTTCCTCGACGTCCTCGGCCTCGAGGTGAACCTGAACCCGGTGCAGTTGGACGTCTCGGCGCGGCCGGGATCGAACAACCTGCTCGGGAACCTGTTGTCGGCGGTGACGGGGCTGCTCGACGGTCCCGGTGCCATGCTGGACAAGGCGAAATCGCTGCTGAAAAAGCCGCTCGAGCTGCTCAAGACGGTCCCCGGAAAGGCCAAAGAGGCGCTCAGTGCCCTGCTCGAGAGGCCCAAGGCGTTCCTCAGCGGGCTGGTGAGCAAACCGAAGGAGTGGCTGACCGGCCTCTTGGGTCTCGGCGGCGAGGAGGCGGGAGCCGACGGCGAGGCGGCCGAGAGCGAGGACGAAGGCGACGCGGCCGACGAGACGGACAGCGAAGGGGCCGCGGCCGAAACGGACGAGGAAGGCGCGGGCGAGGAATCGCCCGGCCCGCTCGCCAGAGCGGGCGGCTGGCTGCGGGAGACACTCTCCGGGCTCGTCCCCAGCCTCCCCGTCGAGGAGATCGTCGCGGCCGTCGTCTCGCAGGTGATCGAACGACTGATCGAGCGACTCGAGCCGGAGGGCGAGGAGGCGGCGTCCGGCGGCGAGCCGGACTCGGCGGCGGGAACGGAGGCGACATCATGAGCGACGAATCCATCACACAGCGGATCGACACGGAGGCGATCACGGAGAACATCGACGTCGACCAGCTCGTCGAAGGGACCCAGTGGGAAGACGAGATCGACGGGGACATGCCCCTCGGCGCGGCGCTGGGCGGGCAGATCGGTGCGCTCGTCGGCCGCAAAGTCGGCGAATCGCTGGGCCGGACGATCGGGACCATCGTCGTCGAGGAACTGCTCAGCGGCGGCGAGGCCGAGTCGGAGACCGAAGAGGAAAGCGGCGCCTCCGAGGAGGAGGAAGCCACCGAAGAGGAGTCCGAGGAGTCGGAATCCGAGGGCGAGGAGTCGCCCGACGAGGAGAGTGCCGAGTCCGAAGACGAAGCCACCGAAGAAGAAACCGAGGCGGAAGACGAGGCCGAAAGCGACGCCGATGCCGGCGACGAGGAGTCGGCAGAGGGCGACGACGCGGCCGACGAGGACGCCGAGGAGGAAATGGAAGCCGAAGCCGAGGAGGAAGAGTAAGCCCGTGAGACGGTTTCGCTACGACGCCCGCTCGAGCGGCGGTGATCGGCGTGAGTGACGAGTCCGGGCTGAAGGGGATGGTCGCCGACGAGGTGAAAGAACAGGTCGACGTGGCCGACTTGCTCGGCGACGGCAGCCTCGAGGACAGTATCGACGGCGGCGAGGTCGGGGCCGCGGTCGGCCGCCAGTTCGGCGAGCAGTTCGGCCGCCAACTGGGGACCGCGGTCGGTCGCGAGGTCCACGAGACGGTCGCCGAGGGCCTCGAGGAGGGCACGGAACTCGGCGACCTCCCGGCCGAGGTCCGGACGGCGGTCGTGGACGGCGTCCGCGACTCGTTCGCGGAGATCGAGGGCCGCGACTCCCTCGAGTCGATGGCGAAAGGTGTCACCGAAGGCGGCGGCGTCGAGGGCCTGCTCGAGGGAGGCGGCGACGAAGGCGGGGACACCGACGACGCGGAATCGGAGGGCGAGGCAGCGTCGGACACGGAAGAACCGTCGGTCGACGCGGAGGCGGACTCCGACGAGGCTGACGAGGAGGTCGAGGACAGTGCCGAGACCGAGTCGGAAACCGAGGGCGGCGAGGAAACCGACGAAACGGCGGACTCGGACGACGGCGAGGGCGACGCCGAGCCGTCCGTGGAAGAGATCGAGGACCTCCGGAAGGACACCCTCGAGGACTTCCTCGGGGTGCTGTCCTACAGCGATCTGCAGTCGGTCGCGAAAGACGTCGGCGTGAAGGCCAACCTCAGCCGTGAGGAGATGACCGCGGCAATCGTCGAGACGGTGACCGACGAGGGGTCGGACGACTCGGAGACGGAAGCGGCCGAGGCCGAGTAGTCGAACACACCGCATCGCGCCCCGCGCGGGAACGACGACCCACGAAGCGATCCAGCATCCATGAACGACTCATCACTACGGGACCGCGTCCGCGAGGTACTGCACGACGCCGACGAGCGCAGCGGCTCGCTCGTTACCGGCGACGACGGGGACGCCGACTCCGACCTGCTCGAGACCGCACGCGAGGCCGACGACATCCTCGAGTCGGCCGACCCCGACGACCTGCTTGGAGCGGTCGGGCTGGACACGCTCGAGGACGGCTCGGAGCCGGACTCGATCCCCGAGGCGATCGCCCGGGGCGAGCAGGAGCGTGTCGCGGACCTCCAGCGATTGCTCCGGCTCTCGAGGCTCGCCGACCGGGCGGACGACGGAGGACTCGGGGATGCCGTCGGTGAGCTGCAGGACGCTATCGGCGAACGGGCCGAGTCGGCAGCCGACACCGACGAGAACGCAGGCGACGCGGACGGTAAAGAGACGGCCGACGGCGAGACGATGGCCGGGTCCGACACGCTCGAGTCGACGGAAAGCGAGAGCGGGGCCGAGTCGTCGACCGACGACCTCGGCGACGGGCTCCGGTCGGTGATGCGCGACTCGTTCGCCGATTTCGGCGACGAGGTGTCGCAACTGAAGGCGCGACTCGAGGAGCGACGCGCCGGCGCTGCCGATAGCGACGCGGACGACACGACGGCCGGGGACGAGGCTGCGGCTGCGGAGGCCGAAGCCGCCGACGAGGACGAGGGGCTGCTGGGCTCGGGACTCGGCGGCGATAGGGAGCGGGGCACGGCCTCGGGCGGGCCGAGCCGACACTCGACGATGGCACCGCCGCCGTCCCAGCGGGCGGACATGCGCGGGACCGCCCGCCACTCGACGATGCCGGACAAACGCGGGTAAGCGATCGTTCTCCGGCGCGTCCCGCTCGAGCCGACCTTTTCCGCGGACCCGAGCCGAGCCGTATCGGCCCGCCCGAGTAACCGATTGGGGTTACGATAGCGCCGCTCGACGGCCCTCGAGCGCGTCGCGTAACCGTCCGCGGGTGCCCCGAGCGGTACGTTTATACGATTGTGTTCCATCGTTGTTCCCGGTATGGAATATCGACGCCGGGAGGTACTCGGTGCGAGCGCGGCGGGGATCGCCGCGGCGGTCGGCGGCTGTCTCGGAGACAGCGGCGACGACGGCGAGGGGTCGATCGCCGGCGAGGAACTGGCGATGGCGACGACGACCAGCACGGAAGCGACGGGGTTGCTCGACGAACTCAACGCCGCTTTCAGGGAGCGGTTCGGCACGCGCGTGGCGGCCAACGCGGACGGGACCGGTGCCGCGATCCGGTCGGCGCGGGACGGCAACGCCGACGTCATTCTGGTCCACGCCCGGTCTCAGGAGGACGAGTTCATGCGGGAGGGGTACGGCGTCAACCGGCGCGACCTGATGTTCAACGACTTCGTCGTCGTCGGGCCGAGCGACGATCCCGCGGGCGTCGGCGACACCGAGCAGGCGACGGCGGCGTTCGAAGCGATCGCGGACGCCGAGGCGACGTTCGTCTCCCGCGGGGACGAGTCCGGAACCCACACCAAGGAGCTGGCGATCTGGTCGGAAGCGGGTCTCGAGCCCGGCGGCGAGTGGTACCAGCAACTCGGACAGGGGATGGGCGAGACGCTGACCAACGCGAACGAGTCGGGAGCCTACACCCTCTCGGACCGGGGCACGTACCTCTCGCGGGACGACCTCGACCTCGAGATCCTGTTGCAGGGGCCGATCGAGGGCGGGCCCGAACTGCTCGCGAACCCCTACGGGATCATGGCGGTCAACCCCGAGATCCACGGCGACGTCAACTACCAGCTCGCGATGGCCTACATCGGCTTCGTCACGAGCCCCGAGGGACAGGCGGTCATCGAGGACTTCACCGCGAACGGCGAGCAGTTGTTCTTCCCGGAAGCGCTGTCGGCGGACCCGAACTTCCGGCAGTACGTCCCGGAGGGCTGGCAGCCGAACGGATCGGAAGAGTAAACCCCGGCCTGTGAACACGGACGGACACCACCACTACAGATGCCACTCGACGCGCTCTCGGACCCGACGTATCTCCGGAGTATCATTCGGCTCTCGCTGACGGTCAGCCTCGTCGCCGTTCTGGTGAGTACCGTTTTGAGCCTCCCGATCGCCTTCGCCGTCGGGTTCGCGGACTTCCGAGGCAAGCGGTTCGTCACCGCCGTCATCAACACCGGCATGGGGTTCCCGAGCGTCGTCGTCGGCCTGCTCGTCTGGTACGCCCTCTCGAATCAGGGGCCGCTGGGAACGCTGAACCTCATCTACACGCCCGAAGCGATGATCATCTCCCAGTGCGTGCTGGCCGCACCGGTGATCACCGGCGTCGCGCTGTCGGCGGTCGAGAGCGTCGACGACGCCGTTCGGGACGCCGCCTACGGCGTCGGCGGGACGCGGGCCGACGTCGCCCTGATCACGCTCAAGGAGGCCCGCTACGGCGTCATCACCGGGATTCTCGCCGGCTTCGGCCGGGCGATCAGCGAGGTCGGTTCCGTCCTGATCGTCGGCGGCAACATCGCCTACGCCGACGGCACCTCGAAGACACGCACCCTGACGACCGCGATCCAGTTCGAAGTGCGAAAGGGCGAGTTCGAGGTGGCCCTGATACTCGGTGCGGTGTTGCTCGTCCTCGTCTTGCTCGTCAACGGGGTCGTCCTGCGGCTCGGGGGGCGATGACCATGCCGGGGATCGAACCCGGACGGCCCGCAATCGAGGTGGGAACGGCGTGAACCTCGCGTTCGAGAACGCCGCCTACGGCGTCGACGACGCGTCGATCCTGACTGACGTCTCGCTGTCGATCGGTGCGGGCGAGGTCGTGTCGGTCATCGGCCCCTCGGGGGCCGGCAAGACGACGCTGTTGCGGCTGGCCGCCCTCTTCGAGCGGCCGACGGCCGGGACCGTTCGCTGTGACGGGACCGATCCGTGGGCGCTGTCCCGGGCGGAGCGGCTGGCGATCCGACGGCGGATCGGGATGGTCTTTCAGCAGGCGAGCCTCTTCGAGGCCTCGGTGGCCCGCAACGTCGACGTCGGCCAGCGGATCCGCCGCCCCTGGTCCCGACGGCTGCGCGGGTTCGGACGGCGGCTCGCGGACCGCTGGCTTCGCGACGGGCCGACCGTCGACGACCGCGCCCTCGAGGCCCTCGAACTCGTCGGCCTCCGCGACG